>JBJHAZ010000362.1:0-2512 GCA_050485225.1 Gammaproteobacteria bacterium | reverse complement strand
GCGCGCGCAAGGCGATCATGCAGCGCTGCCAGGTGCAGGAAATTCCCGACGTGGATATCGAGGATGTCTTCCTGGGCAATGGCGTCAGCGAGCTGATCGTGATGGCCATGCAGGCGCTGCTCAACGACGGCGACGAAGTACTGATTCCGGCGCCGGACTACCCGCTCTGGACGGCTGCTGTCACGCTCGCCGGTGGCAAGGCGGTGCACTACCTGTGCGACGAGAGCAACGGTTGGCAGCCGGATGTCGCCGACATGGCCGCCAAGATCACGCCGCGCACCAAGGGTGTGGTGGTCATCAACCCCAACAACCCCACCGGCGCGGTGTACAGCCGGGAGATCCTGCAGCAGATCGTCGATCTCGCCGAGGAAAACCACCTCATCGTGTATGCGGACGAGATCTACGACCGGATCATCTACGACGACGCCGTGCACTACCCGCTCGGCTCGATGGTGCAAAAGACGCTGTGCGTCAGCTTCAACGGTCTGTCGAAGACCTATCGGTTGGCGGGCTTTCGCTCCGGCTGGATGGTGGTCAGCGGTGCCAAGCACCTTGCCCGCAGCTATATTCAGGGGATCGAGATGCTGGCCACCATGCGGCTGTGCGCGAATGTGCCCGCCATGTACGCCATTCAGACGGCCCTCGGCGGCTACCAGAGCATCAACGAACTGATCGTGCCCGGCGGCCGCCTCTATGACCAGTGCCAGCAGGCCTGGGAGCGGCTGAACAGCATTCCCGGTATCAGCTGCGTCAAGCCCAAGGGGGCGCTCTACCTGTTCCCGCGCATCGATACCGAGATGTACGGCATCCGCGACGACGAGCAGTTCGTGCTCGACCTGCTGATCCAGGAAAAACTGTTGCTGGTGCAGGGTACCGGCTTCAACTGGCCAAGCCCCGATCACTTCAGGGTGGTCTTCCTGCCCCGCGAGGATGAAATGAGCGACGCCTTCGATCGCCTGGAGCGGTTCCTGTCCACCTACCGCCAGAGCTGACGCCGTGCGCGGCGTTCCCGGCAGACGGTGTGCCGGGAACGCCGCAGCGCAGCCCGGTCGGGGCAATTCGGTCTAACGCAATTCGGTCTTCTGAATACCACACCGCTCGCAGCGCAGCACGGTAACCAGACGACCTTTCTTCACGTCGAACTGCTTTTCCTTCCAGATCTGCCACTTGTGGAAGCCGTGCTGGCACAACCCGCGCGACGATGCGGGCTTTTTCTTTCGGCGAAACGCAACCACATCACCCATGCCTCAATCCTCCTCGAGCAGCGGCGGCATCACAGGATCAAAGGGCAGCGGCCGCTCGAGGCACAGCGCTTCCGGGGACAGGCTGGCCGACCACGCCATCACCTCCACACCGGCCGCCAGGGCCTCGACGACCCCCTCGGCGTAGGCGGAGTCGATATGCCGTGCCGGCGATACCCGCTCGACCCCATCGTGCAGCACACAGAAGAACAGCACCGCCCGGTGCCCGGCAGCGGCCATGGCGGCCAGCTCGCGCAGGTGCTTGAGCCCCCGCGCGGTCACGGCATCCGGAAACACCCCCAGCCCTTCGCCCAACCCCAGGGTCACGCTCTTGACCTCCACATAACAGCGGCCGCGCCGGTCGTCCTCCAGCAGCAGATCGATACGACTGCCCTCCTCGCCATAGCGCACCTCGCGACGCACCGAGGAATAACCCGCCAGTTCACTGACGAGGCCGCTGCGCACAGCCTCTTCCACCAGCCCGTTGGCGCGATGGGTATTGACGCAGGCCCGGTGGCCAGTACGGGTGGTCACCAGCTCCAGGGTGCCGGGGAGCTTGCGGCGCGGATTGTCCGACAGCGAGTACCAGCAGGGGGATTCGGGCACCAGGCAATGGAGCATCGACCCGGTATTGGGGCAGTGCAGGGTGAGTTCACTGCCGTCCGGCAGCGCCACGTCGGCGAAAAATCGCTTGTAGCGGCGCAGCAGGCGGCCGGGGTTGAGCGGGGTTTCGAAATGCATGTCTCGACAGCCTCGGATGAACGGTGCATTATCCCAGCCCTGAGCAACAAAACAATGACCATCCGGGCCAACTGCCTGCAGGGGCCGCGGCCCTTGAAAAAAACTCCGTGGGGCACTATAAACGCCAGTCGCCCCCGATCGGCTCCGTTGCCCGGCCGGCTGCAAAGCAGTGTGACTCAAAGAGAAGGACTCATGGCAAAACAGACCAAAAAGGCCTCGGCCGCTCCCGCCCTGATGCACGGTTTCGCCCCGTACAAGGAAAAGAAGGGCGAAGAGTACATGAACCCCGCGCAGCTCGAACACTTCAAGAAGCTGCTGTACGCCTGGAAACAGGAACTGATGGAGGAAGTGGATCGCACCATGTCCCACCTGAAGGACGATGCGGCCAACTACCCCGATCCGGCGGACCGCGCCACCCAGGAGGAAGAGTTCAGCCTGGAACTGCGTACCCGCGACCGCGAGCGCAAGCTGATCCGCAAGATCGACCAGACCATTGATCGCATCGACAACGACGATTACGGCTTCTGCGA
>JBJHAZ010000361.1:0-2537 GCA_050485225.1 Gammaproteobacteria bacterium | reverse complement strand
GACAGGCCCCAGGCCAGGCTGTCGGGAAAACGAGCCTCTGCATCGGGGTCCACCAGTCGCTGCAGCAGCCAGTCGCGCTCGAAGTGCAGCAGGTGTGGCTGTTGCTTCTCGGCCTGCTGCCGCCATTTTTCAAAACCGGTCAGGCTACAGATGTTGGCGGGAATGCGCTCGTCGAAGAAGGCGTGAATGTCCCGGTCGTCGAGCAGCAGGTCGCGGCGGCGCTGACGGGCCTCCAGGTCCTGGATTTCCGCCAGCAGGGCGCGATTGGCCGCAAAGAAGCGCCCCTTGCCGCGGTAGTGCCCCTCCACCAGCGCGCTGCGGATAAAGACTTCGCGGGCCACCACCGGATCGATGGGCGCGTAGGCGACGCGCTTGCGCTCGAGAATCGTCAGGCCATAGAGCGTCTGGCGCTCCCAGGCCATGACCTGCCCGCGACGGGCGTCGTAGTGGGGCTCGGAGTAGTGGCGATGCACCAGGTGGGCGGCCAGGTCCTGCAGCCACTCGGGGTCGATGCGTGCCACCGTATGGGCGTACAGACGACTTGTCTCCAGCAGCTCCACTGCCATCAGCCACTTGGGCGGCTTCTTGAACAGGCCCGAGCCGGGGAAGACGTGGAACTTGCGGTTGCGGGTACCGAGATATTCGCGCTGTTCGTCACGCACACCGATGTGGCTCAGCAGCCCGGTAAGCAGGGCGCGGTGAACCGCGTCGAAGGCCGCCGGCTCGCGATTGAAACGCAGCCGGGCCTCGCGGCACAGCAGCTTGAGCTGGTGTTCCAGGTCGCGCCACTCGCGCACCCGCAGCGGCGACAGGAACTGCTTGCGACAGTACTGGGTGAACTGGTTGCGCGACAACGCCTGACGCTGCTCCTCGAGCCCGCTCCACAGGTTCAGCAGGCTGGCAAAGTCCGAATCGGGGTCGCGCCACACGCGGTGCTTCTCGTCAGCCGCCTGCTTCTTGTCGGCCGGCCGTTCGCGGGGATCCTGGATGCTAAGTACCGCCACCAGGATCAGCACTTCGTTGAGCGCGCCTTCCTGCTCGGCCGCCAGCAACATGCGCCCCAGTCGCGGGTCCACCGGCAGACGGCGCAGGCCCTCGCCGACCGGTGTCAGGTGCCCGTCCGCGGACACCGCCTGCAACTCCTCCAGCAGGCGGTAGCCGTCGCGGATCATGCGGTTGTCCGGCGGGTCCACAAAGGGGAAGCGTTCGATGGCGCCCATCCGCAGACCGAGCATCTGCAGGATCACCGACGCCAGGTTGGTGCGCAGGATTTCCGGATCGGTGAAGACCGGCCGGCGCGCAAAGTCCTCCTCGTCGTAAAGCCGGATGCAGATGCCCTCGGCCACCCGGCCGCAGCGACCGGCCCGCTGGTTGGCACTGGCCTGGGAGACGGGCTCGATGGGCAGGCGCTGTACCTTCGTGCGGTGGCTGTAGCGACTGATGCGCGCCAACCCTGTGTCGATCACGTAGCGGATGCCGGGCACGGTGATGGACGTCTCCGCCACATTGGTGGCCAGCACGATCCGGGTGCCCTTGTGGGGTGCGAACACGCGATTCTGGTCCGCCAGACTCAACCGGGCGTAGAGCGGCAGCACCTCCACGTGGGGCAGCTCGCGACGGCGCAGCGCCAGCGACGCCTCGCGAATCTCCCGCTCACCGCTCAGGAACACCAGGATGTCGCCGCGCTGGGGCAGCGTCAGCAGCTCTTCGGCGGCGTGGACGATGGCGTCGTTGAGGTCGCTATCCGGCTCCGGCGGTCGGTACCGGATCTCCACCGGCCAGGTGCGCCCGGAGACTTCCAGTACCGGCGCATCGCTGAAATGGCGCGAGAACTTGTCCACGTCGATGGTGGCCGAGGTGATGATCACCTTCAGGTCCGGCCGTCTGGGCAGCAGTTGCTTGAGGTAGCCCAGCAGGAAATCGATGTTGAGGCTGCGTTCGTGGGCCTCGTCGATGATCAGGGTATCGTAGCGACCGAGGAAGCGGTCGCGCTGGATCTCGGCCAGCAGGATGCCGTCGGTCATCACCTTGACCAGCGAGGCATCGGAGCTCTGGTCGGTAAACCGCACCTGGAAACCCACCTGCTCCCCCAACGGCACCCTGAGTTCCTCGGCGATCCGGTTGGCCACATTGCGGGCAGCCAGGCGACGGGGCTGGGTATGGCCAATGAGCCCATGCAGGCCACGACCCAGCTCCAGGCAGATTTTCGGCAGCTGGGTGGTCTTGCCGGACCCGGTCTCACCGGCGATGACCACCACCTGATGATCGGCGATGGCGCGGGCGATATCGTCGCGCCGTGCCACTACCGGCAGGTTGTCGGGATAGTCGATGGCGGGCAACAGCGCACGACGGCGCTCGACCCACGCGCGGGACTTCTCCACCGCCTGCTGCCACTGCTGCAGCGCCTCCGGCTCCGGCTTGCCCTCAGACCCGGAGCCACCCCGCCCCTTCAGGGAGCGCCAGCGCTGACGCAAGCGGTGCCGGTCGCGGCTGGCACAGAGCGCCAGCTGCGCGTCGAGATCGTCGCTGTCACTCAT
>JBJHAZ010000360.1:0-2591 GCA_050485225.1 Gammaproteobacteria bacterium | reverse complement strand
CAGGGTGTGTACGTCGTTGGCCGGCACCAGAATGGCCTGGCCGCTGTCGCTGAAGCGATAGGGCACGCGGCGCTGATCCAGCTCGGCGATGATGCGGCCACCGTCGGCCTCGGAAAGATTACTGAACAGCACGCGGTAGGATGGCTTGCTGGCCCACATGAACATGGCTGCAATCAGGGCGATCACCGCCGCACCCGCCAGCAGCAGCGGCACCACGGTGTTGTTGCCCAGGCGCGCGCGCAGCGCCGCCACGCTGAACGGGCTGGCCGCTGGCGCCGAGGCGTCGGTGTCGGCCGGGCGCGCCGTGGGTTGGGCGTTCTCGCCCGCGCTCACGCGTGTCCTCCGGCGACAGCGCGGGGAGCGGGGTTCTGACTGTGTGCTGCCTGTGACGGCAAACCGTTGAAAAGCATGTCGATGTCGTCTTGTTCTGCGGTGGGGCCGGACGCGGCCAGATCACCCTGGGATTTCCTTACGACACGGATTATGCGGAGTCGGGGCAAGCGGAGAAGGGCCGAAAAGCCGGTGTTTTTGACGCTAATTGCCCCTTTGGCATCGCGGCCGGACTGTTACTCTGGCGTCGTAATCGGGAAAACCGCCAGCGTTTGGCGCCCGGGGTCGATACCGACCGTCAGTCACGGCGGACGGATCCCTTGCCGGGTGTCGCCGCGAAGGGTTAGTCAGAAACAGGAGAAACCGTACGTGTCCAACGCATCCATCAATGCGGTATTGCAGCAGCTTCAGTCGGTGGCCACCCAGGCCGGCGGCGACGCGACCAAGGGGCGCCATGTATCCACGGCCGTGGGGCAGGGTGGCTTTGCGGACGAGTTGCACAGCTCCATCCAGCGCATCAACGCCCTGCAGCAGCAGTCGCGCGCCAACGTGATGGCTTTCGAGTCGGGCGACCCGAGCGTATCGCTCAACGACGTGATGGTGGACATGCAGAAGTCGAGCATTGCCTTCGAGATGGGCGTGCAGGTGCGCAACAGGCTGGTATCAGCCTATCGCGACATCATGAACATGCAGATCTGATGGGTGGGTGCGGGCCCTGGGACCCGCGCCCCGTCGTGAAACCCTAGACTTCCTGCTGGATCAGCAGGCCCTGGATCTCATCCAGCCGCTCGGCCACCTTCAAGACTTCCTCCGACGGGATCTGGCGAATCATTTCGCCGGTTTCCAGATCGACAATCCGCGTGATCATGCGTTCATGATCGTTGTTCAGGTCGAACTGCAGTGAATAGGGGCGCAACGCCTCGTTGATGCGCTGAACCGGTTCCACCAACTCCTCCGCCGCCGGATTGACAGGCTGGCCGCCCGCATCGGCGGGCACCACCTGACGGATCACGCGATCCACCTGCTGGCGCTGGTTCATCTCCTGCGCCGCGGCACCCGACTGGGCCGCCTGGCTGTTTGTAATGGGCATCACCATGGCTCGTTCCTGCGTTGGTCTGGGTTATTCGGTTACAGGAACTATCGGCCAGCGTCAGCCCCGCTTTAGCGTGATACCCTTCGGTTGTGTAAGGATTGTATATTTTTGGCACAATGCACCCTGGCGCCGCTGGCAGGAGCCGTCGGATGCCGACAATAATATCGGGCACCTGAGTGCTTACTTACATTACAGGGAAGAAAAGGCGATCAATCATGAAGCCGACAGACTGGCTTGGTGTGTCGTGCACCGACAACACCCTTGAGCCGAGCGACTCCGACTCCGGGTCGCTCCGGGCCGCGATCCGCATGCTTACGGCCGCGCTCGACGCGAGCCCGGCCGCCCTGGCCATCGGCGATCGCGCCGGTCGCCTGTGCTATGTGAACCCCCGTTTTCTGGAGCTGACCGGCCACACGGTCGAGGAGCTGGCGGGGCAGTCATTGCCGCTCACCCGCAGCGGACCACTGCCGGAGGCAGTGTGGTCGGCGTTGCGGGCCGGGGAATGTTGGCGCGGCGACCATCTGGCCGAGCGCCGTGGCGGTGGGACCTACCGGGAATCGGAGGTCATCTTCCCCGTGCTCGACGAGCAGGGCGAGTTGATCGGGATGGTGTCAGTGCGCGAGGACATCAGCGCCCGCGTCAGCCGTGAGTGCCGTGCCGCCGAGGCCGACGCCCTCGACGAACTCACCGGCCTGCTCAATGGCCGGGCCTTCAGTGGTGCCCTGGCCGAATATCTGCGTCAGTCCGCCCAGGGGGCGGACGGCTTTTCTCTTATTCTGTTCGAGCTGGATGACCCGGCCGATCCCCTCGATGGAGCGCGGGCCGACCGGGCGCTGCAGGAGTTGGCCGAGCGGTTGCGCGGCTGCCTGCGCATACCCGACCTGCTGGCGCGGCGCGATCAGGGTGGCTTTGCGGTATTGCTGCCCGGCACCAGTATCGACCGGGCCGAAGTGATTGCCGAGCGACTGCGCCATGCGGCGGTCGCAGCCCCCCTGGCCGGGGTAGACGCCACCTTGAGCCTTGGGGTGACCCGCTATCAGGCCGATGACGACAGCGGTGGCCTGCTGGCCCGTGCCGACCAGGCGCTGTGCCGGGCGCGCCAGCTGGGCGGCAACCGGGTCAGCACCGGCTGACTCGGATCAACGGGATCAACGGGCTCAACCGCTGT
>JBJHAZ010000359.1:0-2594 GCA_050485225.1 Gammaproteobacteria bacterium | reverse complement strand
GGGGACTGCGCTCCTACGGGAGCCACGCCCCCGCTGTCATTCCTCCACGCTGATCACCGGCGCCGGTCCGCTGCCGCCGGCCTGCAGCCGGGCGATCACCTTGCGGGCAATCTCGAGATAGGCCCGGGTTTCGCTCGATTCCGGCTCGGCCACCACGGAGGGGTTGCCGGAATCCATGTGGCTGCGGATGGCCATTTTCAGCGGCAGCGCGCCCAGCAGGTCGATGCCGTATTGGGCGGCGACACGTTCACCGCCACCCTCGCCAAAGATGTGCTCCTCATGGCCACACTGGCTGCACTGGTGGATCGCCATATTCTCCACGATTCCCAGCACCGGCACATCCACTTTCTGGAAGGTTTCCAGACCCTTGCGGGCATCGATCAGCGCCAGGTCCTGGGGCGTAGTGACGATCACGGCGCCGGCGAGCCGGGCCTTCTGCGCCAGGGTGAGCTGGATGTCGCCGGTGCCGGGGGGCATGTCGACGATCAGCACATCGAGAACGCCCCACAGGGTCTGGGTGAGCATCTGCTGCATGGCACCGCTGGCCATGGGCCCGCGCCACACCACCGGCGAGTTGTCGGTGAGCAGGAAGGCCATGGACATGACCTTGAGGCCGTGGGCCTCCAACGGGATGAAGTACTTGCCCTCGGCCACATCCGGCCGGGCGCCCTCCGCAATGCCCAGCATCAACGCCAGGCTGGGGCCGTAGATGTCGGCGTCGAGAATGCCCACCCGCTGGCCTTCGCGCTGCAGGGCCAGCGCCAGATTGACCGCCGTGGTGGATTTACCGACGCCGCCCTTGCCGGAGGCCACGGCGACGATGTGTCGCACCTGATCGAGAGTCGCTGCTGACTGGTCACTCATGGGGTTGTATTCACCTTGGAAAGTCGTGGATCGGGACCCCCGGGCAGCTGCCCGTTCGGCCCCAACCGAATGAAATGTCGTCCAAAAACGGCTATAGTACCGGCCCTTTTCCAATCCCGGGGCCGTCGTCGCGGCTCCCCGAACAGGCCAGACAATCCGACATGTCCGATTCCGCGAACAGCGCATCGCGCCAGATACTCGTCACCAGTGCCCTGCCCTACGCCAACGGGTCCATCCACATGGGCCACCTGGTGGAGTACATCCAGACCGATATCTGGGTGCGCTTCCAGAAAATGCGCGGGCACGAATGTTACTACGTCTGCGCCGACGATGCCCACGGCACCGCCATCATGCTCAAGGCGGAGCAGCTGGGCATCACGCCGGAAGCGCTGATCGAACAGGTGAAGGCCGAGCACTACAGGGACTTTGCCGATTTCCTGATCGAGTTCGACAACTACCACTCGACCCACTCGGCCGAGAACCGCCACTATTCGGAGCTGATCTACAAGGCCCTGCGTGACAACGGCCACATCGCCGAGCGCGAGATCAGCCAGGCCTTCGACCCGGAAAAGAACCTGTTCCTGGCCGACCGCTACATCAAGGGCACCTGCCCCCGCTGCAAGGCGGAGGACCAGTACGGCGACAACTGCGAGGTCTGCGGCGCCACCTATACGCCCACCGAGCTGATCAACCCCCGCTCGGCCCTCTCCGGCGCCACCCCGGTGGAGAAAAAGTCACTGCACTATTTCTTCAAGCTGCCGGAGTTCACCGACTTCCTGCGCCAGTGGACCCGCGCCGGCCACGTGGCCCCCGAGATCGCCAACAAGCTGGCCGAATGGCTCGACGCCGGCCTGCAGGAGTGGGACATCAGCCGCGACGCGCCCTACTTCGGCTTCGAGATTCCCGACGCGCCGGGCAAGTATTTCTACGTCTGGCTGGACGCGCCCATCGGCTACATGGCGAGCTTCAAGAACCTGTGCGACCGTGAGGGCATCGACTTCGACGCCTTTTGGAACAAGGACTCCAAAACCGAGCTGTACCACTTCATCGGCAAGGACATCGTCAACTTCCACGCCCTGTTCTGGCCCGCCATGTTGCACAGCGCCCGCTTCCGCACGCCGAGCGCCATCTGCGTCCACGGTTTCCTCACCATCAACGGCAAGAAGATGTCCAAGTCTCGCGGCACCTTCATCAACGCCCGCAATTATTTGGATCACCTGCAGCCGGAATACCTGCGCTACTACTTCGCCGCCAAGCTGGGTGCCGGCGTGGACGATCTCGACCTCAACCTCGACGACTTCGTGCAGCGGGTCAACAGCGACCTGGTGGGCAAGCTGGTGAACATCGCCAGCCGCTGCGCGCGCTTCATCAGCAAGGACTTCGACGGCCAGCTCGCCGGCGAGATCGCCGAACCGGCACTGTGGCAGCAGGCCGTGGACCTGAGTGACCGGGTCGCCGCCGCCTACGAGGCCCGTGAGTTCGGCCGTGCCATGCGCGAGATCATGGCCCTGGCCGACGATGCCAACGAGTACATCGCCGCGAAGGAACCCTGGAAGCTGGCCAAGGAGCCGGGGCAGGAAGCCGAGGTGCAGCGCATCTGCTCGCTGGGCATCAACCTGTTCCGCGCGCTGATGATCTACCTCAAACCGGTACTGCCGGCCGTGGCCGCCGAAGCGGAAGCGTTCCTCAACGCGCCGCTGGAGTGGCGCGAAGCACCGCAACCGTTGCTG
>JBJHAZ010000358.1:0-2594 GCA_050485225.1 Gammaproteobacteria bacterium | reverse complement strand
TCGCCGGTGATCACGGCGGTGGACCCGAAACCGATGCGGGTCAGGAACATCTTCATCTGTTCGCGGGTGGTGTTCTGGCTCTCGTCGAGGATGATGAACGAGTTGTTGAGAGTGCGGCCGCGCATGTAGGCCAGCGGTGCGATCTCGATCACCTGGCGCTCGATCAGCTTGCCGACGGTCTCGAAGCCGAGCATCTCGTAGAGCGCGTCGTACAGCGGGCGCAGGTAGGGGTCCACCTTCTGGCTCAGGTCGCCGGGCAGAAAGCCGAGTTTCTCGCCGGCTTCCACCGCCGGGCGCACCAGCAGGATGCGCTCCACCTGATCACGGGTCAGGGCTTCCACTGCGCAGGCGACCGCCAGGTAGGTCTTGCCGGTGCCGGCAGGGCCGATGCCGAAGTTGATGTCGTGCTGCTGGATGGCGTGCACGTACTTTTGCTGGTTGAGTCCGCGCGGCCGGATGTTCATCTTTTTGGTGCGGATGGCCCCGAGGTTCTCGACGTTGTCCTGGCGGTCGTCAGGGCGCGAGGTGGCGGATTGTTCCATGCGTGCTTCCAGGTCCGATTGCTGGAGGAACAGGTGCAGCTGCTCCGGTGTCAGTTCGTTGCCGCTGTCGCCGGTCTCGGCGTACAGCCGGCGCAACAGGTCGCCGGCCGCCTGCGTGGTGGCCGGGTCGCCGTAGAGGGCAAACACATTGCCGCGGTTGCGAATCTCGATCCGCAACCGTTGTTCGATCTGCTTGATGTGTTCGTCAAGATGGCCGCAGAGCACGGCCAGGCGGCGCGCGTCGTAGGGCTCGAGGGCAAGGGTGTGGCTGGCTTTCAGTGTTGATCGATCCAAACAGCAGGGTTTCCGTTGTTGAGTGGGGCGGGGCAGTGGAAGGCTGCCCCTGAGGCAAGGATAGCGGCTTTGAGGGGCGGGTAACACTCTCCCCGGGTTACTGGATAGAACAATCCTGCTGCCATTTGGGGTGCCGATATGACATTGGGCCATATGGCGCCGACAGCGAGGGGTGGCTACACCCGCTCGCCACGCAAGGAGTTGGGCAGGGCCTCGGTAATGCGCACATCGACAAACCGGTGAATCAGTGAACGGTCATCGCAGCGGAAGTTGACTACTCGGTTGTTTTCCGTGCGACCCTGCAGCTGCCCCGGGTCCTTTTTGGACACCCCGGTCACCAGAATCCGTTCCTTCTTGCCAACCATGCGGCGGCTGATGGCCTGGGCCTGCTGGGTAATGCGGGTCTGAAGGATGTGCAGGCGCTGCTTCTTGACCTCCTCCGGGGTGTCGTCGGGCAGGTCGGCGGCCGGGGTGCCGGGCCGGGCACTGTAGACGAAGCTGAAGGAATGGTCGAAGCCGATGTCCTCGATCAGCTTCATGGTGGCCGCAAAGTCGGCGTCGGTTTCGCCGGGGAAACCGACAATAAAGTCGGAAGACAGGCTGATATCCGGCCGAATCTGACGCAGCTTGCGGATTTTCGACTTGTATTCCAGCGCAGTGTGGCCGCGCTTCATGGCCGCCAGAATGCGATCGGAACCGCTCTGCACCGGCAGGTGCAGGTGGTTGACGAGCTGCGGCACCAGCGCGTAGGCGGCGATCAGGCTGTCGCTGAACTCCATCGGGTGGGAGGTGGTGTAGCGGATGCGCTCGATGCCGTCGATCTCGGCCACATGCTGGATCAGCTCGGCCAGGTCGCACAGACTGCCGTCGGGCGTCACGCCCCGGTACGCGTTGACGTTCTGACCCAGCAGGTTCACCTCCCGGACGCCCTGATCGCGCAGGTGGGCCACCTCGCCCAGCACATCGGCCAGCGGCCGGCTGACTTCCTCGCCCCGGGTGTAGGGCACCACGCAGAAGGTGCAGTAGCGGGAGCAGCCCTCCATGATGGAAACGAATGCGGTGGCGCCGTCGGCCTCGGGCTGCGGCAGGCGGTCGAACTTCTCGATCTCCGGAAAACTGATGTCCACGACCACAGTGCCATCACGGCGGCGACTTTCCATCATCTCCGGCAGGCGGTGCAGGGTCTGGGGGCCGAACACCAGATCCACATGGGGGGCTCGGCTGGCGATGGCTTCGCCCTCCTGACTGGCCACGCAGCCGCCGACGCCGATGATGAGATCGGGATTGCGCTCCTTGAGCGCTTTCCAGCGACCGAGCTGGTGAAATACCTTCTCTTGGGCTTTTTCGCGGATCGAGCAGGTATTGAGCAGCAAAACGTCGGCTTCTTCCGGGTTCTCGGTGGCCACCATTTCGTGGCTGTCGCCGAGCAGATCGCGCATGCGCGCCGAGTCGTACTCGTTCATCTGGCAGCCGTGGGTGACGATGTGCAGCTTCTTGACCGGTTTGTCTGACATGGGTGCTCAAAAAATGTACAGTGTCGGGCGGCGGATTATAGCGGTTTGGCGTGACAAAACCCAAAGCGCGACGCCGAAAATCCTTTATATGGCTTGATTGTGGTATATTCCGCCGCCATTTATGCAAGGCATGCACGCCGATTTCATTCGAGGGCCCAAACCGCAATGGCGAATACATCCGTCTACAGGGTTATCTTCTTCAACCAGGGGCAGGTGTACGAACTCTACGCCCGCCAGATCTACC
>JBJHAZ010000357.1:0-2596 GCA_050485225.1 Gammaproteobacteria bacterium | reverse complement strand
GACCCAGGGTATCCGGGCGGGCCGTGGCGAGCTTCTGGCGCACCTCGTTCGACAGGCCGGTTACCGCCTCGAAGTCGAATTCCGCCGGGATCGGTGTGTCCTCCTGCCGTCGCAGACGCTCCACATCGTCCTGCTGGCGCACGATGTAGCCGGCGTACTTGGCGTCGATTTCCAACTGCTCGGCCACTTCGATATCTTCCAGCGCCAGATCCACCGCCCGGGTCACGTCGGCGATCCCCAGCTCCGGTCGCTTGAGCAGGTCGTACAGGTTGTATTCCCGGGTCAGCGGCGCGCCGCCGACCGCTTCGATGCGTTCCGCCGCAGCGCTGCCGGGCTGCACCCAGGTGCTGCGTAAACGTTCGCCCTCACGGGCCATCGCCTCGCGCTTCTCGCAGAAACGACGCCAGCGGGCGTCGTCGATCAACCCCAGTTCGCGACCCTTTTCGGTGAGACGCAGGTCCGCATTGTCCTCCCGCAACAGCAGCCGGAACTCGGCGCGGCTGGTGAACATGCGGTAGGGCTCACTGGTGCCCATGGTAATCAGGTCATCCACCAGTACACCCAGATAGGCCTCGTCGCGGCGCGGACACCAGGCTTCGCGCTCCTGCACCTGCAATGCCGCGTTGATGCCGGCGAGCAGACCCTGAGCCGCCGCCTCCTCGTAGCCGGTGGTGCCATTGATCTGGCCGGCGAAGAAGAGCCCCCCGATGTGGCGGGTCTCGAGCGAGTAGCGCAGATCCTGCGGGTTGAAGAAGTCGTACTCGATGGCATAGCCCGGGCGGGTGATGTGGGCATTCTCGAAGCCCTTGATGGAGCGCACCAGCTGCAGCTGCACATCGAAGGGCAGACTGGTGGAGATGCCGTTCGGGTACAGCTCGTGGGTCTCCAGTCCCTCGGGCTCGATAAAGATCTGGTGGGACAGCTTGTCGGCAAAGCGCACCACCTTGTCCTCGATGGAGGGGCAGTAGCGGGGTCCGACACCTTCGATCACGCCGGTGTACATGGGCGAGCGGTCCATGCCCTGGCGGATGATGTCGTGCGCACGCTCATTGGTGTGGGTGATCCAGCAGCACACCTGCCGCGGATGCATGGCGGTGGAGCCCATGTAGGACATCACCGGCAGGGGTTCGTCGCCCCACTGCTCCTGCAGTCCGGAGAAATCCACGGTCTTGGCGTCGATGCGCGGTGGCGTACCGGTCTTGAGGCGGTCGACCCGCAGCGGCAGCTCCCGCAGTCGCTCGGCCAGACCGATGGCGGGCGGATCCCCGGCGCGGCCGCCGGAGTAATTATCGAGCCCGATGTGAATGCGTCCACCCAGGAAAGTGCCCGCCGTCAGCACCACCGCCCGCCCGCGGAACCGGATACCGGTCTGGGTGACAACGCCCGTAACCCGCTCGCCCTCGACCATCAGGTCATCAGCACCCTGCTGGAAGATGGTCAGGTTGGGCTGGTTTTCCAAGGTACGGCGAATCGCCGCCCTGTAGAGCGCGCGATCGGCCTGGGCGCGGGTGGCGCGCACGGCCGGACCCTTGCGCGAGTTGAGCACCCGAAACTGGATGCCCCCCTCATCGGTGGCCAGGCCCATGGCACCGCCCAACGCATCCACCTCTTTCACCAGGTGGCTCTTGCCGATACCACCGATGGCCGGGTTGCAGGACATCTGTCCCAGCGTCTCGATGTTGTGGGTCAGCAACAGCGTCCTGCAGCCCATGCGCGCCGCCGCCAGGCACGCCTCGGTGCCGGCATGGCCGCCGCCGATGACTATGACGTCGTAACTGTCGGGATAAAGCATGACTGTACACCTGGCGAGCCGATGTGGCTCGACGAACGAAAATGGGAAAAGCCGGCCATTATACGCGCTTTGTTCAAAAAACGAGCAGTCCTTTAAAAGACTTTCCTGATTAACATTTCTTTTCCTGTATGAAAGGAAAGATAAAACCTGTTGAGGTAAAAGAGGCGCCGGTTATCTGTTGATAACCCCGATTTCATCTTTTTTATCATCGGGTTGACGGGATCATAACCCTTGGGGGAACCCTTGGGCTGTGTGTTCGGGCAGGGCTCCGGAAGCTGTGGGCAAATCGCGACTTTTGCACAGGTCTCGGCAAAGCCCGATTTTGTCCAGAATCCGTCCACCGTCAAATCTCCCTCCTGCCACCGGGTTACCCACAGGAAGTGCTCACAGGGCGTTGTTTCAGTCTTGATCGGGATGGATTGAACTTGGCAGCGGATTTCTGTACTATCTGCGCCCCTTTCGCCGGCTCTGTGCCGGTGGTTCAGTTCATTCGGACGATCAGGTTATGAAAAGAACGTTTCAACCCAGTGTTCTCAAGCGCAAGCGCACCCACGGCTTCCGTGCCCGCATGGCCACCAAGAATGGTCGCCTGGTCATCAAGCGCCGTCGCGCCAAGGGCCGCAAGGTTCTGGCAGCCTGATCCCTGCCCACTCGGGCGGGAGTGTGGTTGTGGCCGACTGTTCCCTGGGTCGCAATCGCAAGCTGCTTCAGTCCGCAGAGTTCAAACGGGTTTTCGAGGGTGCCGACTACAAGGTGGGTGCCCCGTGCCTGTTGATTCTGGCCAGGACCAATGATGTGGGCCAC
>JBJHAZ010000356.1:0-2603 GCA_050485225.1 Gammaproteobacteria bacterium | reverse complement strand
GGGGCATGTGCTGATCGAGGACCTGCCCGGGATGGGCAAGACCAGCCTGGCCCATGCGCTGGCCCAGGTGCTGGGGCTGAGCTTCAGCCGCATCCAGTTCACCAGCGACCTGCTGCCCAGCGATATCCTGGGATTCTCGGTGTATGAGCGCGATCTGAACCGCTTCGAGTTTCATCCCGGTCCGGTGTTCAACCAGCTGGTGCTGGCCGACGAGATCAACCGCACCACGCCCAAGACCCAGAGCGCCTTGCTCGAGGCCATGGCGGAAAACCAGGTCAGTATCGATGGCGAGACCCGTGACCTGCCGCAGCCGTTTTTTGTGATCGCCACCCAGAACCCCGTGTACCAGTCGGGTACCTTCCCGCTGCCCGAGTCCCAGCTCGACCGTTTCATGATGCGCATTTCGCTGGGTTATCCGGATGCCGAGGCGGAACGCCGGATACTGGCCGGTGGCGACCCACGTCAGCGGCTCGCGCGGCTCGGCCCGGTGATCGACCCGCAGGCGCTGCTGACGCTGCAGCAGCAGGTCGATCAGGTGCGGGTATCCGATGCACTGGTGGACTATGTGCAGCGGCTGGCCCACGACAGCCGCAGTGACGAGGCGTTCCTGTACGGCTTCTCCACGCGGGCGGCGCTGGCGCTGCTGCAGTGCGCCCGCGCCTGGGCGTTGCTGCAGGGGCGTGATTATGTCATCCCCGAGGACGTGCAGGATGTACTGCCCTCGGTGGCTTCCCATCGCCTCCAGGGGGCTGGCGAATGGGCCAACGCCTCCGGTGATACCCTGTCCCAGCGCCTGCTGGCCAATGTGGACGTGATCGGCTGACCGGCGCTTACCAGCCGGCGATGCCGCCCGGCTCCGCGATCTCCATGACCCGCACCGTCTGGGTTACCGGAAAGGCCGGTGGCCCGAACTGGTTGAACACCGCCACATCACCCGCGTCGCGACCGTATCCCAGTGCCACGTAGCCACCGCGCGGTGCCGGCTGAGTTGCGTCAAAGGTGTACCAGCGCCCGCCCACATAGGCCTCGAACCAGGCGTGCAGATCCATCGGCTCGAGCTGATGCAGGTAGCCCACCACCAGCCGCGCGGGAATGCTCAGGCTACGACACAACGCGATGCCCAGGTGGGCCAGGTCGCGGCACACGCCGAACTGGCGTGACAGAACCTCGGCGGCGGATACGGGCACGTCGCTTTTGCCGGGTGCATAGCGAATGGCCTGGCGCACCCAGGTCGTGATGGCTGCTACCTGGTCGTAGCCCAGCAGCATGCCCGCCGTGATGTCGGTGGCCAGCTGGCCAAACCGGTCGGATTCGCAGAAACGGCTTGGCAACAGGTAGATCAGCACCGGGTCCGGCAGGTTCTGGATCTCCACAAAGGGTGCCCCCGGTGCCAGGTCGATGTAGTCGGTGGTCTTCACATCCGCGCACGTCTGAATGGCAAAGTTTCCGACGGGCGCCACCAGCCGCTGACAGAGGTTGCCGTAGGTGTCGGTAAACTCGAAGGCGGGAACGCCGGGCATCAGGCGGTATTCCTCCCGGCCGATCCACTGCTGGTAACCGCTCCTGGGGCGCAGCATCAGGATGAAGGGGGTCGGCACCTCGATCTGAAAAACGAGTTCACAGGTTGTGCGCAGCCACATAGTCTTGCCCACGGGTGTCTGGCGGAAATGGCCCCGACCGGTGCAGTCCGGGGGGATGACGGGTGCATGGTTCCGGTGGGCCGGGCTGTCCCCGCAAGGATCAACCGGGTACAGTCCGGTGGATGGAAGCCATTCTACAGCAGCTGCTCAACGTCCGTCGCACCGAGTGGGTACCGGTGCTTCTTTCCGCGCTGTTCTTCTTTTGTGTGCTGGCGGCACTCATGGTGTTGCGCCCGGCGCGCGAAGCGCTGGGCCTGGAGCGCGGTATCGAGGCCGTGCGCTGGCTGTTCGTCGCCACCGCACTGATCACGTTGCTCGTCAACCCGGTTTTCGGCTGGCTCGCCAGTCGGCTGCGGCGCTGGCCGCTGATCCTCACCGTCTATCTGTTCTTTGCCGGCAGCCTGCTGGTGTTCCATGGCTTGCTGGTGGCGGCGCCCGCCGCCGTCGGCGTTCTGTCGGGACAGGTGTTCTACGTCTGGTTCAGCGTCTTCAACCTGTTTTCCACCATGGTGTTCTGGGCCCTGATGGTCGACCGTTTCTCCCTGGAGCAGGGCAAGCGCTGCTTCGGCATCATTGCCGTGGGCGGCACCCTCGGCGCCATCGCCGGTCCTTGGCTCGCAGGCCGGCTGGCGGTGACGCTGGGTACGCCGGCGCTGTTGTGGGTGTCGGCGTTGTTTCTCCTGGCGGCGCTCGGGTTTGCGCGGGGTCTTTGCCGGACAGATCGTGCCCCGGGGGATGAGCGTCGCCGTGTGGTGGGTGCTGCGTCCCCCTCGTCCGACAGGAAACTGGAGGACAGCGGTGGTGCGGCGCTGGGCGGTCGGGCGTGGGAAGGGTTGTGGGCCGTGGTGCGCTCACCCTATCTGGCCGGCGTTGCCGGCTACATGGTGCTGCTCGCGGTGATGGCGACCTTCCTGTACTTTACCCGTTTGCAGATGGTGGCCGGTCTCGAGGGCGACACCGATG
>JBJHAZ010000355.1:0-2604 GCA_050485225.1 Gammaproteobacteria bacterium | reverse complement strand
CCAGTACACCACGGTATTGAGGGTAGCGCGATCATTGAGTACCCATTCGTGGTTCAGATCGATCCCCACCCGATCGGTGAGGTACCAGTCGTCGGGGGCCGGGTTGTAGGTGCGCCCGGCACGGTAGTCGTCCCGCAGCAGACCTCGGTAGGAAATATTCGCGTCGTTTTCGTGCCACGAGAATTTGACACCCACCCGGTGCTCGGGACTGAAATCCACGCCCGCCTTGACCATCACGTCGTTCATTTCATAGCCCTTGTCCATGAAACCATCGCTGCGCGCGTGGGTGGCGACGATGCCGGCGAAGGCGTCGCCGCTAGCGTTGCGCCCGCCCGCCTCGATGGTGGCCTCGCGGGCGTTGAATGATCCGACGCGCGCTGAAACGAGCACGCCGTCGTCAGGCGTCTTGGTCTGGTAGTTCACCACGCCACCGATGGTGGAGGGCCCGTAGCGGAGCGAGGCCGAGCCCTTGAGGATCTCGATGTTTTCCACCCGCTGGATGCGGGGATTGAAGTAGCGGTCGTTGCCGATGAACAGGCCGGGCGCTACCGGTACACCGTCTTCCAGCACCAGCGACTTGGACTCGCTGGCGGACAGACCGCGAATGCCGAAGTTGGCCACGATCGAGGTTTCCTCCTCGCTCTTGGTGTGGATACCCGGGACCCGGCGCAGGGCATCTTCGGTGGACAGGGGCTGGAACAGCTCCAGCTGCTCCCGGTCCATGATGATCACGGTGCCGGTCTGGCGCGTGATGCCGTCGCCACGCTTGCCGATCACTTCGATGACCGGCATGGGGGTCGACCGCTCCGGAGTCGTCTGGGCCATGACGGCCGGCGGCAACAACAGGGAGGCAATGGCGAGAGCAAGGGGATTGCGGGAGATAACTCGAGAGTGCACGACGAACTCCTGGATAGCAGCAAACGATGGGTAAAGGAGCAGCCCGTCAGGGGCGCCAGGGACGCCCACCGCCGGATCACTCCGCTCGGGTTTATGGCCACGAAGTCTATTTATAATTGATAACCATTGTCAATTAGATTCGCTAACGATTCTGATTGCGCATCACACAGACTCGTTCGGCAAGCGTGGAGGCAGACGGAGACAGAACGACGGGCGGCAGCGCGCGAGACCCGGGAGACCCGGGAGATCCGGACACCGGGAAATCGAGGACAAGGATTGGTAGCCGGCGGGACCACCGCCGGGCAGGAGTGACCGGCGTCGTCAGCCGGCGCGGTCGGTCAGATAGGTCAGCACCTCGCCCATCAGCCAGTGCAGGGCCTCGTAGCTGGCGCCGGACTCACCCAGCAGCTCGGCGGCGGGCTGGATGCCCGGCGCCTCCACCAGCTCGTCGCCGCAGTGCTGGACCAGTTGGCGCACGGACTCCGGAGTGACTTCGAGGTGGAACTGCAGCCCGATCACGGCACGGCCCAACTGAAACGCCTGATTGGCGCAGGCGGGACTGCTGGCCAGGCGCACGCCCCGGGACGGCAGATCGAAGGTTTCACCGTGCCAGTGAAATGCCTTGAATACGGAGGGAAACCGGAACGTATCGGCAGAGGCCAGCAAGGGGTCGGGTGGCACCGACTCGACGGGAAACCAGCCGATCTCCTTGACGGGATTGGGATAGACCGGCGCCCCCATGGCGCTGGCGATCAGCTGGGCGCCCAGGCAGACACCGAGCACCGGCTTGTCCGCCTCGATCATGGCACGAATAAAGACCTTCTCGGCCACCAGCCAGGGGTATCGCTCCTGATCGTTGGCACTCATGGGCCCGCCCATCACTACCAGCAGGTCCACATCCTCGACGGCGGGCAGCTCGGGTTGCTCGAAGAACCGCGTGACCGTCAGCCCATAGCCGGCGTCCTCGAGCCAGTGGCCGATACTGCCCAGGCCCTCGAAGGGTACATGTTGAAAACAATGGGCTCGCATCACTGACTCCTCCCTGATTGACTGGCACCGCTGCGATCATCATAGCTGCAACCCGGCGCCCTGCGCACCGGGTCAATGGCGATCAGCCATGGTCGTCCTTTGCCGTTGCTGGTCCGCCGACAGTCACCGCATTCGGGGTGGTCGCCAGCAGGGCCCGCAGCGCACCGACCAGCGCCAGCGGCTGGTCGAACATGATGTGGTGGTGGGCTTGCGGAATCATGACAGGGCCGCGCCCCAGCGGGGCACTGTCCACCGTGCGCTGCAGGCGCTCGGCGCTGTTGACGTCGCTCAAGGCCCCGGCCACCACATCCAGCGGTACCCGGATCGACGCCAGCAGCCCGCCGCCATCCAGCTCGGTGCGTCCACCCGGCAGCCGGGGATCGAACTTCCAGGCCCAGCCGTCCGCCACTTGGCGCACCGAGTGATGGGCCATGTGGTTCAGCATCCAGGGTTCCGCCGGCTGATCCGGCAGCAGGCGATAGCGGGCGATGATGCTCGCACGGTCCGGGTAGGGAGGACGCTGGCCACGCGCGGGCCAACTGTGGGGGCCGGGCAGCTCGAGAAAATGGATGAAGGTGTCGATGATCACCGCGTGGCGCACCCGGTCGCCGTGATCGGCGCAGAAGCGCACCACCCGACTGCCGCCGAAACTGTGCCCGATCAGGGTGACCGGCTCGG
>JBJHAZ010000354.1:0-2604 GCA_050485225.1 Gammaproteobacteria bacterium | reverse complement strand
CTCTGGCCCGACGCGCGGGTCCGCGGATTGCTGAACCGGTATTGTCGCGGTCAGTCCTGGCCGGCCGGCAGCCGGCCGGTCGCGGCGCACAACCTGCACCTGACCCTCGCCTTCCTCGGCACCGTACCGGATGCCACCCTGCCGGCCCTGCATCGGGCGCTGGCGAGCGTGCCTTTGCCCGGCGAGTCGGCCGAGCTGGTACTCGACCGGCCGGAATGCTGGCGCAAGGGCCTGGCGGTGTTGTGCCCGAGTCGGATCCCGGACTGGCTGCTGCACTGGCATCGGCAATTGACCGACCGTCTCGAACCGCTGGCCATCGAGCGCGACCGGCTGTCCTTTCGGCCCCATGTGACCCTGGCGCGCCATGCCGGCGGAACATTGCCGGCACCTCCGCTGCAGCCGATTGTCTGGCCGGTCCGGGGGATGGCGCTGGTGTGCTCCGACCCGCCGGGACAATACCGGGTCGTGCATCACTATGGCCCGGTGGAGGTGTCGTGAGGGCTATGATGACCCCATCCCGTGAACCTGCGACGTCCCGTGGAGGATGAGCCAACCATGAATCGCTATCTGCTTGCCATCGATCAGGGAACCACCAGCACCCGGGCCATGCTGTTTTCGCCGGTGGGCGAGCCTGTGGGTACCGCCCAACAGGAGTTCCCCCAGCACTTCCCCCGCGACGGCTGGGTGGAGCACGACCCCGCCGACCTGTGGCAGACCACCCTGGATACCTGCCGCCGGGTACTGGCCGATACCGGCTGCAGCGCCGACGACATCATGGCGATCGGGATATCCAACCAGCGCGAGACCACGCTGCTGTGGGACCGCAACAGCGGCGAGCCCGTGGCCAACGCCATCGTCTGGCAGGATCGTCGCACCGCCGGTCTGTGCCAGCAGTGGCGTGACGAGGGCTGGCTGGAGCCGGTGCGCGACCGCACCGGCCTGCTGCTCGACCCCTACTTCTCGGCCACCAAGCTGCGCTGGCTGCTCGACAGCGTGCCCGACGCCCGCCGTCGCGCCGAAGCCGGCGAGCTGCTGTTCGGCACGGTCGATACCTGGCTGATCTGGAAGCTCACCGGCGGCCGTGTACACGCCACCGATGCTACCAACGCCTCGCGTACCCTGCTGTTCAATATCCATACGCAGCAGTGGGACGACGAGCTGCTCGACCTGTTCGGCATTCCCCGCTGCCTGCTGCCGGAGGTGTACGACAGCGCCGCCGACTTCGGCAGCACCGACCCCGACTGGCTGGGTGCGGCCATCCCCATCGCCGGTGTGGCCGGCGACCAGCAGGCCGCCCTGTTCGGTCAGGCCTGCTTCGAGCCGGGCATGTGCAAGAGCACCTATGGCACGGGCTGCTTCATGATCATGAACACCGGCGACCAGCCCCTGACTTCTCGCAATCAGTTGCTCACCACCGTGGCCTATCGCCTCGACGGACAGGTCACCTACGCCCTCGAGGGCAGCATCTTCATGGCCGGTGCCACCATGCAGTGGCTGCGCGACGGTATCCAGCTGATCCGTGACGCCGGTGAGAGCCTGGCCATGGCTCGGCGCGCCGGTACCGCACACAACGTCTATCTGGTGCCGGCCTTCACCGGGCTGGGCGCGCCCCACTGGGACCCGCAGGCGCGCGGGGCCATCGTCGGCCTGACCCGCGATACCGGGATTCACGAGGTGGTGACTGCGGGCTTGCAGGCGGTGGGCTACCAGACCCGCGACCTGCTGGAAGCCATGCAGGCCGACGGCGTCTCCCGACTGGCGACCCTGAGGGTGGACGGCGGCATGGTGGTCAACGATTGGCTGGTGCAGTTCCTCGCCGACATCCTGCAGCTGGAGGTCGATCGACCGGTCGTCACCGAAACCACCGCGCTCGGCGCCGCGATGCTTGCGGCCCTGCAGGTCGGTGTTTACGGTTCCCTGGAAGAGCTGCGCGGCAACTGGCGCTGCGAGGCGCGTTTTTCGCCCTCGATGACGGCGGTCGAAGCCGACCGTCTGTACCGTGGCTGGTTGCGGGCGGTGGCGGGGATCCGCCAGATTGCCACCGCGGATTGAGTCGCAAGACCGGCCTGATCGGGGCCGGTTGCAAGTGCTGACCCAATCGGTTAAAAAGGATGTCTCGTGCAGCCGAGTGTTCGGGAAAACCAGAAAATCTGGATACTTGGCAAAAATACTTGAGTAATCTGTTAAAGGGTAAAAAGCCCGAGGGTGTCGGAACACCCTGCATAATAAACAGGATTACAGGGGGAGGATCTTGGCCATGGAAGTCAGAGCGCGGCATTGCTGCCTGTTGTTCGTCTGTTGTGTGTTGTTGCTGGGTTCCCGGGCACATGCCCTGGAGCTGAATGGCGTTGCGTCGTTCAATGAGCTGGGCGAGGAGATCTATCTCGCCGGGCTGTATGTGGGCAGTCGCACCACCGACCCGGCCTCGCTGTTTTCCGACCTGCGTGAGCGCAAGATGGAGGTTCGCTTCTCCTCCTCCATGTCGCGTCGGCGCTGGACCACCAACTGGATGCAGAGCATCGCCATCAACAACTCCCGTGAGCACCTCGAGGCGGCGGTGGGCGAGTTGTCGGATGTGCTCGGCGTCTTCAAGGGCAACCTGTT
>JBJHAZ010000353.1:0-2614 GCA_050485225.1 Gammaproteobacteria bacterium | reverse complement strand
GATCCCCTGCCGGCGGTTGCCGCCCAGGCCCTTGGGCGTGATCCAGACCACCTTGCCGCTGAGGGGGATCTTCTCGGGCTCATCCATCAGGTCGAGCAGAAAGAAGACCTCGTCGCCCAGCCGGTAGCTGCGCCGGGAGGGAATGAACAGGCCGCCGTTCTGAACATACGGCATAAAGGCTGCGTAGAGCTCGTTCAGATCCTTCAGGACCAGATTGAGAATACCGTTGCGGATGCCGCCACCTGCAAATTCCATGGGTCGCCTCAGGCCGGGTCGGGTTGATTCACGGGGTTGACGCTGCTCAGGATAGCACAGCCGATTTTGTCGCCACCAGCACCGTGGAGTCGGCGCGGGCCGCCAGCCGGGCCCACTCCAGCAGTAGCTGTTCCCACAACAGGCGGCGGTCGGGATTGGCGGGGCTGGCCAGCAGCCCCCGGGCCTTGAGCAGCCGCTCGTAGAATCGGTGCAGCGCCATGACCACCGCGGCATCCGCCTCGGCCTGGCCGGTCTGCAGGGTGGTGACAGCGCGGGTGACCCTCAGCTGGAACCAGTCCACCGCATGGGTACTGTTGTGCAGTCCGGAGGCAACCAGCTGCTCCGTGGCATTGAAGGGAGCCAGCTCGCCCAGGGCGATCCGGTCGAGCACCTCGTGAAAACCGGCCCGCTGCTCCAGGTAGTCGCCCTCGCACAGCTCCAGTGCGAGCAGCGGTCGCCCACCGGCATCGGCCAGCAGACCGTCCACATCGTCGCGGCCCGAGGCGCCACGCAGCCACTCGACGGATTGGTCCGGTGGAGGCACGGCAAGGCGCTGCAGGCGACAGCGGCTGCGAATGGTGGGCAGCAACCGATGGGGTTCGTGGCTCACCAGCACCATCAGGGTCCGGCCCGCCGGCTCTTCCAGGCTTTTCAGCAGGGCATTGGCGGCCTGTACGGTCATGTCCTCAGCGGGGACGATCAACGCCGCCTTCCAGCCACCCTGCTGAGCGGTCTGGGACAGTTGCGCGCACAGTTCGCGCACCGGATCGATACCGATAGCCTTGCCCGCTTCCTTGCCGGTCACCACATGCAGATCCGGATGCGTCCCGGCAGCCAGCAACTGACAGCTCTTGCAACGCCCGCAGCCATACCCCAGGCGGGGGCTGAGGCACAGCACCCGCTGCATCAATGCCCTGGCGAAGGCCTGCTTGCCGATCCCCGCGGGGCCGGCCAGCAGCACTGCGTGGGGCAGCCGTCCCGCCTCCACCTGACGATCGAGGGACGCCCATTGGCTTTCCTGCCAGGGGTACGGATAGCGGACGGCAGCCTCACTCATCCAATGCCTCCCGAAACGCGTTCAGAGTCGCCGTCAACTGTACCTGCACCGCGTCCAGCGGCTGACCCGCATCGATGATGCGATAGCGTGCCTCGTGGGCCCGCGCCAACTCCAGGTAGGCGCTGCGCACCCGCGTAAAGAAGGACTCATCCTGGACCTCGAAGCGATCCGGATTGCCACGCCCACGTGCCCGGGCCAGGCCATCGGCGACCGGCATGTCGAGGTACAGGGTCAGATCCGGCCGCAGCGGCCCCTGGACCAGGGCCTCGAGAGTTTCGATGGCGGACCGGTCCATCGTCCGCCCGCCACCCTGGTAGGCGTAGGTGGCGTCGGTAAAGCGGTCACAGAGTACCCACTGGCCACGCTCGAGGGCGGGACGAATGACCTGGTCGATATGCTGGGCGCGGGCCGCGAAGATCAGCAACAGTTCGGACATGTCGCAGACCGTTTCCTCCCGGTGCTGCAATAGCAGAGCCCGAATATCTTCCGCCAAGGGTGTCCCCCCGGGCTCCCGGGTGACGACGCAGTCGATGCCCTGCTCACCCAACCAGTCGCGCACAAACCCGATATTGGTGGTCTTCCCGACCCCCTCGCCACCTTCGACGGTGATAAAACGACCTCGCATGGCAGAGCTTCCTGAAAACCGGTTTACTGGGGTGAGGAGCGATAGTCCGGGCGGCGCTTCTCGATCTGGTATTTGCGCACGGCCCGGTTATGCTCGGCCAGGGTACGGGAAAAGTGGTGACTGCCATCGCCCCGGGCCACGAAATACAGGGTATCGCCGTCGGCCGGATTGAGGGCCGCCGCAATGGCGCCCCGACCGGGCATGGCGATGGGCGTGGGCGGCAGCGCCGGAATGGTGTAGGTGTTGTAAGGGGTGTGCTCCCGCAGATGGGCGCGACGCAGGTTGCCCTCGAACCGCTCGCCCAGACCGTAGATCACCGTGGGGTCGGTCTGCAGCCGCATGCCGATCTCGAGCCGGCGCACGAACACGCCAGCGATTTCGGGTCGCTCGTGGGGAACCCCGGTTTCCTTCTCGATAATGGAAGCCATGATGAGCGCTTCGTAGGGCGTCTCGTAGGGCAGCCCATCGGCGCGGCTCTCCCACTCTTCCTCGAGCGCGGCGCGCATCGCCCGGTAGGCACGGCGCAGAATGGTCAGATCCGAGTCGCCGCGCACGAACTGGTAGGTGTCGGGGAAAAACCAGCCCTCGAGGGATTCCAGCTCGGGGTCGATCAACTCGATCAACTCCGCCTCGTCGAGGTGAACGGCATGTTCCGCCAGGCGGATGTCCGCCTGGAG
>JBJHAZ010000352.1:0-2622 GCA_050485225.1 Gammaproteobacteria bacterium | reverse complement strand
TGAAGATGCTTTTCGGGCTGGGTCCGATGCGGATGTGGCTGGTGACGGCGCCGCCTTTCTGGGCCATGCCGGTCATGTCCAGGATGGTGGCGCCCTTGCCGTCCAGGTGGGCCGCCATGCCCAGCAAGCCGCCGATGGTGAGTACACCGGTGCCGCCGATGCCACCCACCAGAATGTTGTAGCCGCGCTCGTCGAGCGGGGCGAGGGTCGGTTCCGGCAGGCTGTCGATCAGGGCCTGCAAGCGCTGTGGATCGCCGCTCGAGTGAACGGCTATCTTCGCACCGCTGACCGTGACGAAGGAGGGGCAGAAGCCCTTGAGGCAACTGAAGTCCTTGTTGCAGGTGGACTGGTCGATCTTGCGCTTGCGGCCCAGCTCGGTCTCGAGCGGCTGGATGCTGATGCAGTTGGACTGCACGGAGCAGTCGCCGCAGCCTTCGCACACCTCGGGATTGATGAAGACCCGCTGGTCCGGGTCGGACATCAGGCCGCGCTTGCGGCGGCGGCGTTTCTCGGTGGCGCAGGTCTGTTCGTAGACGATGGCGGTCACGCCCTTCATCTCCCGAAGCTGTCGTTGCAGCTGATCCAGCTCGTCGCGGTGGTGGACGCTGGCGTTGGCGGGCAGGCCCATGCCGCGATAGTGATCCGGGTTGTCGGAGACGAGGTAGACCGGGCGGACGCCCTCGGAGAGCAGTTGGTTGACCATGTCCACCGGGGTGATGGGCAGCTCGACCGGCTGGCCGCCGGTCATGGCCACCGCGTCGTTGTACAGCACCTTGTAAGTGATGTTGGCCTTGGCGGCCACGGCGGCACGAATGGCGAGCAGGCCGGAGTGGGAGTAGGTGCCGTCACCCATGTTCTGGAACATGTGCGGCGTGTCCACAAAGCGGCCCAGTGACACCCAGGGCGAGCCCTCGTGCCCCATGGGCACGAACTGCTTGGTGTTGCGGTCCATCACCACCGCCACCAGTCCGTGACAGCCGATGCCACCCATGGCCATGGAGCCTTCGGGGATGTTGGTGCTGGTGTTGTGGGGGCAGCCGGAGCAGAAGTAGGCGGGGCGCACGGCGTTGCTGCCCAACCCCTGGGCGCGCTGTTCCAGCGCGGCGTAGGCACTGTAGTGTTCGTTCACCTGGGGGTCGGACACCGCCAGCTGCTCGAGCAGCCTGACAATGGCGCGACGGATGTGGGTCACGCCCAGCTCGCCGGTCGCCGGCAGCAGCGGAGCGTTGGTCAGATCGAGCTTGCCGGCGAGCGCTGGCCTGTCGGCGTCGGGCATGTCGTACAGCTGGCGGGCGATCTGGTCTTCCATCACCGGGCGTTTTTCCTCGACCACCAGCACGGCGCGGCTGCCGCGGGCAAAGTCGGTGAGGCGCACCGGGTCCATCGGCCAGATCAGGCCGGGCTTGTAGAGTCGGATGCCGAGGCGTTCGCAGGCGGCCTCGTCGAGGCCGAGGTCGGACAGCGCCTGGCGCACGTCGAGGTAGGCCTTGCCGGCGGTGACGATGCTCAGGTTGCGCTGCGGCCCGTCGAGGATCACCTTGTCGATGTGGTTGGCGCGCGCGAAGGCGGTGGCGGCGGGCAGCCGCTTGTTGACCAGCCAGTCCTCCTCCACCAGCGGCGGCAGGTTCTCGCGCAGGTTCAGGCCCTCGGGCGGCAGTTCGATGTCCGTCGGGGTGTTGTAGGTCTGCAGGGGGGCGGGCAGTTCGACACAACCGGACAGGTCCAGGGTGTCGGTGATGCACTTGAGGCCCACGTAGCACCCGCTGTAGCGGGACATGGCCAGGCCGAACAGGCCGAACTCGATGATTTCGCCGATGGTGGACGGGTAGAGTACCGGCAGCATGGCCGCGATCAGCGTGTGCTCGGACTGGTGAGCGCTGTCGGAGGATTTGCCGCCGTGGTCGTCCCCGGCAATGGCGAGAAAACCGCCCTTGGCCGAGGTGCCTTCGAAATTGCCGAGCTTGAGGGATTCGCAGGCGCGGTCGACGCCGATACCCTTGCCGTACCACAGGCCGAAGATGCCCTCGACGTCCGAGTGGCCGAACCACTCCAGCTGCTGGGTGCCGCGGATGGCGCTGACCGCCAGCTCCTCGTTGAGGCCGGGCTGGAAATGGATGTTGTGCTCGTCAATCAGCTTCTGGGCGCCCCACAGCGCCGAATCGTACACGCCCAGTGGCGAGCCGCGATAGCCCGAGATGTAACCGGCGGTCTTCAGTCCCGCAGCGCGGTCGCGGCGAGCCTGGTCGAGTGGCAGTCGCACCAGCGCCTGGTTCGAGTTCATGAACACGCGCCCGGACGGTTGCAGGTACTTGTCGTCCAGGGTGACGGGTGATTGGTTCGGGGAGTCGGTCATCAGCGGGTGTTGCACCTGTTGTCCGGCATCAGCCGGGAGCCATGGGAAGGAGCGGAGCGTAGTCGGCCGGAAGTGGCAGGCCGTGGCGGTCGCCGGCCTGCCGGCTCCGCGCCATCAGGGGTTCAGTTTGAAGTTGCAGTTGTCCTGGGTTTCCTGGATTTCGATGACGTTGCCTTCGGGGTCCCGGCCGTAGATCGACTTTACATGACCTACATCAATCGGGGCCGGTTGCCCGAATGTCATCCCCAAGGCCTTGAGCCGCTCGAACT
>JBJHAZ010000351.1:0-2640 GCA_050485225.1 Gammaproteobacteria bacterium | reverse complement strand
CGGCAATACCGGTATTGCGCTGGCCATGGCCGCCGCAATCCGTGGCTATCGCATGATTCTCATCATGCCCGACAACATGACCCAGGAGCGCAAGGACGCCATGGCCGCCTACGGCGCCGAGCTGATTCTGGTGTCCCGGGAAGAAAGTATGGAAGGCGCCCGCGACTTGGCGCAGGCGATGGCCGAGCGCGGTGAGGGCCATGTTCTGGACCAGTTTGCCAATCCGGACAACCCGATGGCCCATTACGAGGGAACCGGGCCGGAAATCTGGAGTCAGACCGGTGGTCGCGTCACCCATTTTGTCAGCTCCATGGGCACCACGGGCACCATCATGGGGGTCTCCGCCTACCTCAAGGAGCAGAATCCGGCCATCGAGATTGTGGGCCTGCAGCCGGAAGACGGCGCGGCGATTCCGGGTATCCGGCGCTGGGCACCCGAGTACCTGCCGAAAATCTTCGACCGCTCACGGGTGGACCGGGTCATCGACATGCCCCAGGAGGAAGCCGAGATCACCATGCGCCGATTGGCTCGCGAGGAAGGCATCTTCTGCGGTGTGTCCTCCGGCGGTGCGGTGGCCGGCGCCCTGCGCCTGTCGCGGGAAGTCAGCAATGCCGTCATTGTGGTGATTGTCTGCGACCGCGGTGACCGCTACCTGTCGTCGGGTGTTTTTCAGCCCTCCTGAGACTGGCGTGGTCCGCGCCTCGACTGAATACAGCATTGGTTAACTATGGTTAAAACACGGGATCTGCAGCCCCTGGAGCAGGATATTGAACTCGATATCGAGTTCTGGCTGGATCGCCTGATCGACAAGGCGAGCCTCCCCGAGACCGACCGCCCACTGCTGCGCCGCGCCTGCGAGGTGAGTCTGGCTGCCGAGCGGAACGCTCCCGATGAAACCAATCATTGGCTCGGATCGAGCAGTTTTCGCACCGGCCTGGAAATGGCCGATATCCTGGCGGACCTGCATCTCGATCTGGACGGCCTGCTCGCGGCCATCCTGTACCGCTCTGTTCGTGAACGAAAGCTCGATATCGGGGTTGTCCGCAAGCAGTTTCCGGCCGGCGTGGAAAAGCTGATCAGCAGCGTACTGCGCATGGCGGTCATCAGCACCATGCGCAACGACTCCGAGCATTCGGTATTCGGTCACCCGGGCAGCCAGCAGGCCAACAAGGTTCGCGAAATGCTGGTGTCCATCATCGACGATGTGCGGGTTGCGCTCATCAAGATTGCCGAGCGCACCTGCGCCATTCGTGCGGTCAAGAACTCCAGTGAGGAGAAGCGCCTGCGCGTTGCTCGCGAGGTCTTCGATGTGTACGCACCGCTGGCGCACCGGCTCGGTATCGGTCATCTCAAGTGGGAACTCGAGGACCTGGCATTCCGGTACCTCGAGCCGGAGGGTTACAAGGAAATTGCCCGCCTCCTCGACGAGAAAAGGCTCGATCGCCAGCAGTACATCCAGGCCGTGGTCACCGACCTGCGCGCCGAGCTGGACGCCGCCGGTATCCGCGGTGAGGTGACCGGACGGCCAAAGCATATCTACAGCATCTGGCGCAAGATGCAGAAAAAGGACATCGGTTTTTCGCAGGTCTACGACATCCGGGCGGTGCGTATTCTGGTGCCGAACCTCACCGACTGCTACGCCGTGCTGGGCATCGTGCACAACAAGTGGCGCAATATTCCCCGCGAGTTCGATGACTACATTGCCTCGCCCAAGGAGAACGGCTACCGCTCGCTGCACACGGCGGTGATCGGTCCGGAGGGCAAGGTGCTGGAGGTGCAGATTCGCACCTTTGCCATGCACGAGGAAGCCGAACTCGGTGTCTGTTCCCACTGGCGTTACAAGGATCTGGACGCCTCCGATGTGGCGCGCGGCTACGAGGAAAAAATTGCCTGGTTGCGACAGGTGCTGGAGTGGCACGATCAGCTCGATGGCGAATCCGGTTTTTCCCACGTCAATCGCGAGGACACGGGCGACCGGATTTACGCCTTCACACCCGATGGGCATGTGGTCGACTTGCCACGGGGCTCCACGCCTCTGGATTTTGCCTATCGCGTCCACACCATGATCGGCCACCGCTGTCGTGGTGCCAAGGTCAACGGTCGTATCGTGCCGCTCAACAGCCAGCTGTCCACCGCCGATCAGGTGGAAGTGCTCACCGGCAAAAACGAAAACCCGAGCAGGGACTGGATGTCTCCGTCCCACGGCTACCTGCATACCGCGCGAGCGCGCGCCAAGGTCCAGCAGTGGTTTCGCCGGCAGGACTACGAAAAGAATCTGGCGGCCGGTCGCGCCATGCTTGATCGCGAAATGAAGCTGCTCGGGCTGAAAACCATAGACTTCGACGAGCTGGCGGCAAGGTTCAACAAGAAAGGTCGCGACGGCCTCTGTGCCGCGCTCGGGGCCGGTGACGTCAATATGGATCAGGTGCTGCGTGCGGCCCAGGGTGCCCTGTTTGCCACCCCCAAGCAGCAGCCGAGATCCAGTCGGCCCGCCAGCACCGTGGTGGGCGATGCCAGCCCGGATCTGTACATCCACGGTGTCGGCAACCTCATGACGAGCATCGCCGGCTGCTGCCAGCCGCTGCCCGGTGAACCCATTCTCGGCTATGTGACCAGCGGTCGGGGTGTGTCCATTCACCG
>JBJHAZ010000350.1:0-2655 GCA_050485225.1 Gammaproteobacteria bacterium | reverse complement strand
GTCATGCCAGAGGCGGGCCAGTGTACGCCCGAGGCGGCCGGCACCGATCACATTGAGTCGCGGCGGCGCCATGGCTCAGAGGCTGTGGCCAAGGGCCTTGCGGTAGGCGAGCACGGCCTGGGTCATCCCGAGGCGCAGGGCATCCACGGTGAGTGCGTGGCCGATGGATACTTCGAGCAGTCCGGGTATGCCGGCAAACAGCGGCAGGTTATCGAGGTTGAGGTCGTGTCCCGCATTGACGCCCAGGCCGATGGCGGTGGCGTGTTCGGCTGCCTCCCGGTAGCGCTCGAACAGCCCGGGCATCAAGGCCGGGTCGTGCCAGTGTTCGGCATAGGGACCGGTGTACAGCTCGATGCGCTCCACCCCGAGATCGCGTGCTCGGCTGATCTGGTCGCGGTCCGGATCCATGAACAGGCTGATGCGGCAGTCGTATTCGCGCAGCCGCGCAATGACGGGCTCGAGCTCTGCACTGGCGGTACGAAGGTCGAAGCCGTGATCGGAGGTCAGCTGGTCGTTGGTGTCGGGTACCAGGGTGACCTGGTGGGGGCGGGTGTGCGCTACCAGTGCGAGCATGCCCGGGTAACTGCCCTGTGGCGGTGCGAAGGGGTTGCCTTCGATGTTGAACTCGGCGCCGGGCCAGTTGGCCACCAGCGTGGCCAGTCGGGTGACATCCTCCGGGCGGATGTGGCGCTGATCCGGCCTCGGGTGAACGGTGATGCCGGCCGCTCCCGCGTCCAGGGCGAGGGTGCCGAACTCGACCACGTCCGGCAGATTGCCGTCGCGGGAGTTGCGGATCAGGGCAATCTTGTTGAGGTTGACGCTCAGGGCGACCGGTGCCGGCTCAGTCATGGATCAGGCCCATTCGGAGAAGCGCTTGCGCGGCTTCAGGCGCGGCAGCAGGGCGGCCAGGATGGCGGCGAGGAACATGGCCATGGCGCCGTACAGGAACCAGGTCTGATTGCGGCTCGATTGCAGTTGTTCGTTGCTGGCGGTCAGCACGTCGATGCGGCCCTGGAGCATGTTGTTGTTCTTGAGCAGTTCCTGGTTCTGGTCGATGAGGTTGGCCGCGTGTTCGGCCTGCTGGCGCAGGGTCACCAGTTCCTCGTAGCGATCACCCTCTTCGCCGCGCAGGTTGATCAGATCCTCTCGAATCTGGTCGCGCTCGGCGGTGACCACCTGAAGTTGTTGCTGAACAGCGCCCAGTTCCACATGCAGCGCCTCGATGCGGGCTTCGAGTTCCTCCAGCAGGTCGCGCGCGGCCGGCCGAAACATCAGTTGTCCCGACGGCAACCAGCCGGTCTGCCCTTGAGCGGTGCGCACCTGGGCCCAGCCGAAGGCATCGGTTTCGATCAGCTCCACTTCGGCACCGGCGGGCACCTGGAAGCGTACTGCGCAGTCGCTGCAGGGCTCCTCTCTCAGCGGTTGTGACAGTCGGTCGGAAATGTAGCGTGTTTCCGCAAGGCTGACCGCCGTGACAGAAAGCAGGATGAGGGTGGAAAGGATTGCTCTGAACATTCGGGTACCGTGGTGAAAAGGATGCGATGGGGCTCAAAGGATGGGGTGGGGCTCAGGGAAGAACTTTCTTGAAGGGTTTTACCGTGACCTGCCCGTAGACGCCGGCGGCGTTGTACGGATCGGCATCGGCCCAGGCCTGGGCTTCGGCCAGATCGGCAAACTCGGCCACCACCAGGCTGCCGGTGAAGCCGGTCGCGCCGGGGTCCTCGCTGTCGATCGCGGGGTGCGGTCCGGCGAGCAACAGGCGCCCCTCCGCCTTGAGCGACTCCAGCCGCTGGAGGTGGTCGGGTCGGGCAGCCAGGCGTTGCTGGAGGGTGCCGGGACGGTCTTCACAGATGATGGCGTACCACATGGCTCATTCCTTGCTTGGCTGGGGGTGGCGCATGATATCCTCGAAACCGAGGCCGGTCAGCTGCCGGATCCCCCGGAACAGGTAGATGACCGCCACGATCATCATCAGTGTGGCGGGTACCGCGATGATCGGAAAGCTGAGCGCGGTCATGCGCCCCAGCTCCTCATTGAAGGCGGCCGTACCGGGGTCGCTGCGTACCACGATCGAGGCGAGTATGTAGTTGAGGATGGCCGACAGAAAGAAGGATGCGGCAATCAGCCAGGATACAAACCGAAGGTGGCGCTCGAAGCGGCTTTGATTGCCCCTTTCGACGAGGGCGAGGGATACCTTCTCGATGTCCATCACGGTGTCGTTGTAGATCAGGGTGCGAACCACCGGCCAGCGGGTCTTGAGGGAAACCAGCGTGGCGACACCGAAGATGGCCGGAATGGCCGCTTCCTTGATCGCCACCAGCCCCGGACTGAGGGCCAGCAGGCCGATGGCTCCGGTCAGCAGAACACTGATGAAACCGAGCGCGGAAAAGAAGTTGATGCGACCGCGGCGCAGCAGGTAGGCGCCGCCGTACCCCAGGGGAAAGGCGAGCGCAGCGATCAACGCGTAGGTGGTACCGAGGCGATCATCGCCGCTCAACTTCATGAGAATGAGCGTCGGGATGACAATGTTGAAAGCCAGGTTCAGCAGGAGATTTTCCTGCTTGCGCGGTTGGTGTGTGGTCATGTCGGTGCAGGTCGGATGACTGGGGATCGGACCGCATTGTACATGCATGGAGCGGGCGGGGTTAACCGCAG
>JBJHAZ010000349.1:0-2662 GCA_050485225.1 Gammaproteobacteria bacterium | reverse complement strand
TGCTGCTGTTGATGATGCCCGCCCTGCGGCGTCCTCGGGAGGCCGCCCGTGGCTGAGTGGCTGAGCGACTTCCACTGGCTGCGCCCCCTGTGGCTGATCGCCATTGTCCCCGGTTTGCTGCTGACCTACCTCTGGCTGCGCCGCCCGCCCCAGCCCGAAGGCTGGAGCCACCTGATCGCACCTTCTCTGCTGCCCTACCTCACACGGTCTGTCAGTGGCCAGCAGCAGCGGCGCCGTGCGGCCTGGTTGCTGGCCACACTGTGGCTGCTCGCCTGCCTCGGGCTGGCCGGTCCCACCGCCACCACCCTGCCCCAGCCACTGCAACGGGACATCAGCGCGCTGGTGGTGGTCTTCGACCTGTCACCCTCGATGCGTACACGGGATCTCTCACCCGACCGGCTCACCCTGGCGCGACTGAAAACCATCGACTTCCTGCGTGAGCGCCACGAGGGGATGACCGGACTGGTGATCTACGCCGGCGATGCCTACCCGGTCGTTCCCATGACCACCGACATCAACACCATCCTGCACCTGGTCCCCGAGCTCGAACCGGAGATCATGCCGAGCCCCGGGAGCCACGTGGAAGCCGCGCTGCGCCAGGGTATCGAATTGCTGATTACCGGCGGCCACCGCACCGGACGCCTGTTGCTGGTCACCGACGGTGTAACCAGCGAGGCGCAGCGCAATGTGGATCAGCTCATGCGCCAGTTTGGCGAGTACCGGCTCGACATCCTCGGTGTCGGCACCGCCGATGGCGGCCCGATCCCGTTGCCCGATGGCGGATTTGCCCGCGACCGCAATGACCGCATCGTGGTCGCCTCACTGCCGGAGCAACGCCTGCGCAACCTGGCCACCCGCAGCGGCGGGCGCTACGCCACCCTGACGCCGGACGACCGGGATCTGGAACATTTGTTGGCCCCGTATCGCGGCCGGCCGGACGACACTGCCACCGAAGCGACCGACCGGGCGTTCGACCTGTGGCACGACCTCGGCTATGTCCTCGCCCTGCTGGCGCTACCGGTGCTGCTGATGACCTTTCGGCGCGGGCTTGTGGCGTCGCTGGTGCTCGCCGCGCCCCTGTTGCTCAATCCGCCCGCCGCGCACGCGCTCGAATGGGTCGAGCTGTGGCAACGACCCGACCAGCGCGGCCAGCAAGCACTGCAGGAAGGCGACCCGGAGCGGGCGCAGTCGTTGTTTCGCGACCCGCTCTGGCGCGGACTGGCCGCCTACGAAAGCGGCGATTTCGTGGCCGCCGAGGCGGCGTTCGCCACCGACGACTCCGCCCGGGGCCACTACAATCGCGGCAACGCCCTGGCCGCTCAGGGTCGCTTCGATGCCGCGATCGCCGCCTACGACGAAGCACTGGCCCGCGAACCCGATATGGAGGCGGCGCACCATAACCGCGAGCTGGCCCGGGCGTTGCAGTTGCAACAGCCGTCCCAAGACGAGGCCGAGCCGAAGCCCGAAGGCCGGCAGCCCCAGGACGAGCACGAACCTGAATCGCATCGATCCGAGGAGCACACCGGGGACAGCGAGCCGTCACCCGAAACCCGACAACCCGATGCAGAGCCGCCCTCCGCCACGACACCGAAATCGCCGGAACCCGAACCACCCGGTGAAGATGTCGAACCTCGCCCCGATGGGGACACCCCTCCGCAGACGCCACCGCCCACCGCCGAACCGCCATCCGACGCGGAAGACGCCTCCGCCAGTGAGGCTCCGGCCGCACCCGGGGAGGACAGCACCGATTCCGTCGAACCCGACACCAGCGCGGACCCGGCCGATGAACGCATGGAGCAGTGGTTGCGCCGGGTGCCCGACAACCCGGGCGGCCTGCTGCGTCGACAACTGCAACGCGAAGCCGTATTGCGACTGCGAGAATCACAGCGGGCCCGCAGCCTCCCACCGGGCGCCGCAGAAGAGGAGCGCTGGTAACCATGGCCACCCTGTCTCGCCCAAACCTGTTTCGCCCAAACCTGTTTCGCCCAAGCCTGTCTCGCCCCATCCCGCCCCGCCGTACGCGCGCCTATTGCCTGGCTGCCCTCCTGTTCAGCCTGGTGTTCACCCTATTGCTGCCGAGCGTAGCCGCCGCCAAAGAACGCCTCAGATCGACGGTGGACCGCGCCACTGTCGCCCGCAACGAGTCCTTCGAGCTCACGGTGGAGTGGCGCGGGCAGGCGCGCTCGTCACCGGATTTCAGCGCGCTCGAACACCAGTTCGAGATCCTGGGCACCCGTCATTCGAGCCAGGCCAGCATGCTCGGCCACGACGTCGATGCAGTCACCCGCTGGCACCTGACCCTGATGCCAAAGGAAACCGGGTCACTGATCATCCCGTCCTTCCGGCTGGAGCAGTCGATCAGCGAAGCGTTGACCATCGAGGTGACCGAACCCACCGATATTGCCCTGAACGGGCGGCGCTTCTGGCTGGAGAGCCAGCTCGATCGCGATGAAGCCTACCCGGGCGAGCAGATCCTGCTGACCTATCGACTCTACTACGCCACCCGGCTGCGACAGGTAACGCGCGACGAACTGGACATACCGGGGGCCGACGTGGTGCCTCTGCGGGAGCGTCAGTTCCGGACCGTCATCGACGGTACCGTCTTTGAAGTCGCCGAACTGCGCTTCGCCATTTTTGCCACCGAGCCGGGCAACCTCGAGAT
>JBJHAZ010000348.1:0-2672 GCA_050485225.1 Gammaproteobacteria bacterium | reverse complement strand
GTGGTCAGGGTCAGGGCGGTGGCCAGAGTCAAGGGCAGGCCGAGTTGCTGTTCCGGGCCGTCGACAGTGCGAACGGTGACCCCCAACCGATCACCAGTCGCCCCCGGGTTGCGCCTCATCCCACCAAGCCCGGCCACCTGATGATACTGTTTGGTACCGGCAGTTATTTCAGGGTTGTCGACGGCAATCTCGACAACCCCCAGATCCAGTCGCTCTATGGTCTGGTGGATGATGGCGAACAATCGGGAATCAGCCGCAGTGCTCTGTTACGTCAGGAAATACTGGCTGACCTGACCTACAACTTCGGCGGAGTTTCGCACCTTGTGAGAATCGTGTCGGATAACACCTTGTCGGACAACGATCCCGGTTGGTACATGGATCTGTCGGTAAACGGTGTCGCCTCAGGCGAGCGGGTGATCAGCCCGCCCAGTTTTCCTCTCGGCCAGATCGGCGAGCGTGTGCGATTCTCGACGCTGATTCCCGACGATGACCCCTGCGGTTTCGGGCGTGGCGGCTTCGTCATGGATATCGACCTGGCAAGCGGGGCGCGCAAAGCCTACAGCGTGTTCGACCTCGATCAGGACGGCAACTTTGACGAGGGCGACATGGTGGATGCCGAGGGCATCGACGCACTGGCAGGGCTGGAAGGCCTGGTGACGGTGAGTGGCTACGGCGGTGGTGGAGGCCAGGCGATCACGACCATCATGTTGATCAGTGGTGATCAGGAACTGATTATTATCAATCAGCCTCCCCAGCAGCCGCCGAGCCACGGGGATCCGGGGGAGCCGGGGGATGACCCCTCCGATCCGTCGGAGCCGTCCGATCCGACCGACCCCGATGATCCGGGTGGGGATGATGACGAATATTGTGTCGGTGCAGGTTGCGACATGAGAGGCCTTATCGACGACCCCGTAGGACGTCGCTCCTGGAGGCAGTTGCGGTAACCGCCTTTCACCGGAGAGGGGCTGCCTTGGTGCTCTCCGGTGACCATTGATTGGACAGGACAGTCGCCGGGTGCGGGCGATGCGAATCGCACACGGCGTCAAATTGAGTGAAAGAGAGGTGCCTATGGGTGATTTGATCGCAAGGGTCCGCCGCACAGCGGCAGGCATGGTGCTTTTGCTGGGAGGGGCGCTCTGGTTGCCGGCCCATGGAGGGGTTGCCGAGGACTACTCGGTAACCGGCGTCCTGCAGTCCTGGGATTATCAACTGGGTGGGATTGTCGTGGATGGTCGTCGATATCGGATCGCCACAACCGCACCAGTGGTGGCCCGGGGGCAGGCTGTCAGACCCGCCGAGGTACCTCGCGGGACAACGGTGACCCTGCTGTTTCTGAACGATGAAGTATTCCACGTACAGGTTCATGATGACCAGGTCAGGCAATCCGATGACGACCGATAATAGGGATGGATCTGGGCGACGGCCGGACTCGGCAGGCTTCACGCTCATTGAGGTGATGATCGTGATCGTGATCGTTGCCATTCTGGCCGCCGTGGCCTACCCGTCCTACACCCGTTATGTCCAGAACGCGCGCATGGCTACGGCGCAGGGAGACCTCGTCGAACTGGCGCAGTGGATGGAGCGGCAGTATTCACTGAGCAATACCTACGCCGGTGCCGCTCTGCCCTTCAACACCTCTCCACGGGAGGCTGGGTCGACCACGGCGTACACCATTGCGTTGAGCGGTGTCGCCGCCAATACCTTCACGCTGACCGCGACCCCGGTGGGCCCCCAGCAGGGTCATGAGTGCGGTAACCTGACTCTGGATCAGACCGGCAGTCGCGGTGCCGCCGAAACCAACTGCTGGCGTTGATGAGGCGGGCAGTCGCGGCCCGCGAAACTTTCTGCTGATGCACGTGTACAATTCACGCTGACGTCCGATGGTTCATGGCCAACATCCCGGTCGCACTCTGCGGCCGGGTGGCTCGAATGAAGAAAGGAAGGCAGCAGCAGCGAATGATCGATCAACGAGTGTTTCGGGATGCCCTGGGTACCTTTGCCACCGGCGTGTGCGTGGTGACTGCGGTGCCCGATGAGGGCGCGCCCATCGGCATGACCATCAACTCCTTTTCTTCGGTGTCGCTGGAGCCGCCACTGGTGCTGTGGAGTATCCAGAACGATTCCGAGTGCTTTGACGCCTTCAACGGGATCGACCGGTTTGCCATCAGTGTGTTGTCGGGAGATCAGGAAGCCTATTCCAACCTCTACGCCACCAAGGGTGACCACGCACTGAGCGACGGTCACTATCATATGGCCGGCAAGGGGACCGCCGTGATCTCGGATGCCCTGGCTGCCTTCGAGTGTCGCGTATGGGCTCGCTATCCGGGCGGGGATCACACCATTATTGTCGGCGAGGTGCTGGCCGTGAACCCGGGGCAGGGGGCCGGCGCGCCGCTGCTGTTCCACCAGGGGCGCTACGCCCGCATAGGCTGAGGCGCAGACCCTTTGCGCCTGAACAGAAAAAAGGGGCGCTGCCGGTAACGACAGCGCCCCTGCTTCAGCCCGCAGGCGTATTAACGCTTGGGCAGCTCGATCTCGGCCCGGGCCGTTGCCATGGTCACGCCGAGCTGGGTCTTCATCTTGAAGTCCACCTGCACCAGGTTGCGGCCTTCCTCGTCCACCAGCTTGTCGATCACCTCGGCATTCATGACGCTGATGTCGCCGGTAAAGGC
>JBJHAZ010000347.1:0-2677 GCA_050485225.1 Gammaproteobacteria bacterium | reverse complement strand
CGGTTCATCGCCGCGAGGAATACGCCAGTGCCGGGATCCCGATGCTGCCGGTGACTCACGGCGAGCAGTACACCAAGCTGCACATCCTGCTGTACACCCTGATCCTGTTTGCCGCCAGCCTGCTGCCCTACGTGACTCGCATGAGTGGCTGGCTGTACCTGACCGGTGCCGTCCTGCTCGGACTGATGTTCATCTACCATGCACTGCGACTGATGTGGGGCAAGCACCCCGACGCGGGCATGGACACCTTCCGCTACTCCATTGTTTACCTGATGGTCCTGTTCGTGGTGATGCTGGTGGATCACTACTTCGTCGCCGTCCCCACCGCCTGAGGAGTCCTGCTGCATGGCAACCGCTGACCAGAAAAAAGGCATTCGCATTACCGTGCTGCTCGCGGTGATTTTCGTTCTGCTGGTGGTGGCCCTGTCCGTATACCAGACCCTGCAGCCGCGCATCTTCAGTCAGGAGGAGCTGGCGGCCAAGGGCGTGCTGCTGCACCAGACGCCCCGCGCCTTCAGTGGCGTGAGCCTGATCGACGAGCACGGCGACGCCTTTACCGAGGCCGATCTGGAAGGCAAGTGGACCCTGCTGTTCTTCGGTTTTACCCATTGCCCGGACATCTGCCCGATGACCATGGCCGACATGAACCGGTTCGTGGAGGGGCTGTTCGAGGAGGAGCGCGAGCGGGTGCAGATCGCCCTGGTGACGGTCGATCCGGAGCGGGATACGCCGGAGCAGCTGCGCCAGTATGTGCACTATTTCAACCCGGAGTTCACCGGCCTGACCGGCGATCCCGCCATGATCTACCGCTTTGCCACCGAACTGGGTGTTGCCTATCACCGCATCGAGCAGGGCGAGAGCTACACCATGGACCACACCAGCAGTCTGGTGATCATCAACCCGCGCGGGCATTTCCACGGCTACATCCGTCCGCCGTTGGACCCGGCGCAGATGCGTGCCGCCTGGCGGTCACTGGACCAGACCTTCCCCCACTGACGTCGCCGCTGCGGTTTGCGTCCGCTGCCTGCTCAGGGCTCGCGGCGCAGCAGGGATGTCGAGAAGAGCAGCGCGGCACACAGCACGATACTGGGGCCGAGCGGTGTGTCCAGCACCCACGACAGGGCCAGACCGGCCGTCACCGCGGCACAGCCGCACAGGCTGGCCAGTGCCGCCATGGCCTCCGGGCTGCGGCTGAAGCGGCGTGCCGTGGCTGCGGGGATGATCAGCAGTGCGGTGATCAGCAGCACCCCCACCACCTTCATCGCGATGGCGATCACCAGCGCCAGCATCAGCATCAGCGCGCTGCGCACCGGTGTGACCGCAACCCCTTCCACGCGGGCCAGATCCTCGTGCAGCGTGATGGCCAGCAGCGGTCGCCACAGCGCGGCCAGCAACAGCAGAACCAGGGCGGCGGTGAGCCAGATCAGGCCCACCTGCCCCCAGCCCACGGTCAGCAGGTCGCCGAACAGCACCGCTTCGAGATTGAAGCGCGCTCCCGGTATCAGGTAGAGCACCACCAGCCCGAGCGCCAGCGAGCTGTGGGACAGAATCCCCAGCAGGGTGTCCGTGGCCAGGCTGCGCTGCTGTTGCAGGCCGATCAACAGTAGCGCCAGTGCCAGGCAGGTAACGGCGACGGCCAGCGCCGGTGCGATGGACAGCAGCAGCGACAGGGCCAGGCCCAGCAGCGCCGAGTGGGCGAGCGTGTCGCCGAAATAGGCCATGCGGCGCCACACCACGAAGGCCCCGAGGGGGCCGGCCACCAGCGCGACACCGCACCCGGCCAGCCATGCCATGACCAGGATTTCAATCATGGCGGCAGTTCCCATCGGCCACCGGGTCGCCGTGCAGGTCGTGGTGGTGGTCGTGGCGATGGGTGTAGGGGGCCACCTGATCGCCGAACAGCGTCAGAAACTCGGGGTGCTGACTGACCTGGTCCGGTTCGCCGTGGCAGCACACATGATGATTGAGGCACAACACCTCGTCGGTGGACGCCATCACCGTGTGCAGGTCGTGGGACACCATCAGCACGCCGCAGCCAAACCGGTCGCGCAGGCTGAGTATCAACTGGTACAGCGCCTGCTGGCCGCCTACGTCAACCCCCTGCACCGGTTCGTCGAGCACCAGCAACTCCGGATCGCGCAGAACCGCGCGGGCCAGCAGCACGCGCTGCGTTTCGCCCCCGGAAAGGCTGTGCAATGGGCGGTCGTGGAGGTGGGCGACCCCGGTGAGGGTCATGGCTTCGCGGCACTGCTCCGCGTCGCGGCGGGCGAGGCGCAGGAAGCGACCGGCGCTGATGGCAAAGGTGGGATCCACGTGCAGCCGTTGTGGCATGTAGCCGATGCGTAGCGCACGTTTGCGTCGGACGCTGCCGGCGTCGGGGCGCTCGAGCCCCAGCAGCAGCTTGACGAGCGTGGTCTTGCCGGCGCCGTTGGGGCCGATCACGGTGACGATACGGGTCGGCTGCAGAGTGAGGCTGACGCCGTCGACCGTGGCCAGGCCGTTGTAGCGTTTGCTGACACGCTCCGCGATCAGCAGAGGCTCAGGCATTGGTCGGGCCTCCGCTCGCGGGCTCGTCCTCCTGGCACCGGGGACAGAGGCCCGTCAACTCGATGTTCTGGGATTCGATGCGGAACCGGGTGTGGGCCACCAGTGCCTGCAGGGAATTGGCGAGGCTCTC
>JBJHAZ010000346.1:0-2679 GCA_050485225.1 Gammaproteobacteria bacterium | reverse complement strand
CCGGAGGCCATACGCCAGGAGGGGGTCGCCTGTTATCAGGATTTCATCCGGGGCCTGCTCGATCTGACCGACAACATTGTCGACGGCGAGAATGTGCCGCCGGCGGGTGTAGTCTGCCGCGACAGCCCGGACCCGTACCTGGTGGTAGCGGCCGACAAGGGCACCGCCACCTTCTCGGACTACGCCAATGCCATTTCCGCCGAATACAACCACTGGCTCGGGGATGCCTTCGCCTCCGGTGGCAGCGCCGGTTACGACCACAAGGCCATGGGCATTACCGCCCGGGGCGCGTGGATCGCGGTGCAGCGTCACTTCCGTGAACTGGGGCACGATGTGCAGAACCAGCCCTTCACTGTGGTCGGTATCGGCGACATGGCCGGCGACGTATTCGGCAACGGCATGCTGTTGTCGGACCGGATCTGCCTGGTCGCGGCCTTCAATCACGAGTTCATCTTTCTGGACCCCGATCCGGACCCTGCGGCGGCTTTCGGTGAGCGCAAGCGCCTGTTCGATCTGCCCCGTTCACGATGGTCCGACTACGATGAGTCGCTGATCTCCTCGGGTGGCGGCGTCTTTGCCCGCTCGCTGAAGCGGATCGAGCTGAGTGAGCCTGTGCGTCGCGCACTGGGTGTGTCGGACGAGGCGCTCACCCCGGACGAGCTGATCAGTGCGATCCTCAAGGCGCCGGTGGATTTGCTCTGGAACGGCGGTATCGGCACCTATGTGAAAGCCGCCGAGGAATCCCACAACGACGTGGGCGACCGGGCCAACGACGCCGTGCGCGTCAATGGCAGCGAACTGCGCTGCCGGGTGATCGGTGAGGGCGGCAATCTGGGCATGACCCAGAAAGGCCGCGTCGAATACGCCCTCGGTGGTGGCCTGTGCAACACCGACTTCATCGACAACGCCGGCGGCGTTGACTGCTCCGACCACGAGGTCAACATCAAGATATTCCTCAACAGCCTGCTGGCGGCGGAGGACATGACTCTCAAGCAGCGCAACCAGCTCTTGCGGGAGATGACCGGTGACGTGGCGAGCCTGGTGCTCGACAACAATTACCAGCAAACCGGGGCCATCGAGCAATCCTTCCATACGCTGGCACGGGGGCTCGACGAGCTGCAGCACTTCATTCACTACCTCGAGGCCGAGGCGGGGCTCGACCGGGCACTGGAGTTCCTGCCCGACGACCAGGCCCTCGCCGAGCGCCACCGCCAGGGCAAGGGTCTGACCCGGCCGGAGATCGCGGTTCTCACCGGATACGCCAAGGTGGAGCTCAAGGAGAAAATCCTGCAAAGCAGTGCCCCCGACGACGATTACGTCGCACGCATCATGTACGGTGCCTTCCCGCAGCGCATGCGCGACACCTATGGCGACCGGCTGTTTCAGCACAGTCTGCGTCGCGAGCTCATCGCCACCCAGTTGAGCAATGACGTCATCAATACCATGGGGCTGACCTTCGTGCAGCGGCTGATGGAGTCGACCGGGGCCGGCTATCGCGATATCGCCATGGCGTGGCTGGCTGTCAAGGAGCTGTTCGAGTTCGACGAGCTGTTCGAATGTGTCGCCGAGCACGATCTTCAGGTCAAGGCCGCCTGCCAGCGCCAGATCCGTTCGATGCTGATGCGGCTCGGCCGTCGCTCTACCCGCTGGTTGTTGCGCAATCGCCGTCTCACCTTCGATCCCGCCAGCGAGGTGGCGGCACTCAAGCCACTGCTGACCGAGCTGTCGCTGTTGTTGCCCGATGTGCTGCCGGAGTATGAAGGCGGTCAGTGGCGCCGGGTGCGCGATGGGTTGCAGACGGAGGGTGTCAACGATGAGCTGTCCCACTTCGTGGCCAGTACCGACCTGCTCTACTTCGGCATGGGGGTGGTGGATGTGGCCATGCGCGCCGGCCAGCCGGTGGAGCGCGTCGTCCAGCTCCACTTTGCCGTGACGGGACTGCTGTCGCTCAACTGGTTCTACGAACAGATCATCGGCCTGACGCCGGAAACCCGCTGGCAGGGGCTGGCCAGGGAGTTCTATGTGGACGATCTGGAAGCCAATCTGCGTCGCCTGGTCAAGGCGATCCTGGCACTGGCCGACGAGGACTACAGCGCCGAAGAGCTGGTGAACGAGTGGCGGCAGTGCCTGGAGCCCCAGGTTGCCCGCTGGATGCGTCGCATCGAAGACCTGCGCAACGCGCCGGGCTGGGATGCCACCATGTTTGCCGTGGCCCTGCGCGATCTCCAGGACCTCGCTGAAATGAGCGAGCAGATGCCGTCGTTCTGCGTGTTCGATCCCGGCTGAACGTTGCGCCGTCAAAATCGGCGGCGGCCGTGACTTGCCGTGGGCGTTTCGCTATTCTTGGCCGCCTCTGAACCGGGAGCCCGACATGTACAACCTGCTGCGCAAACTGCTGTTTTCCCTGCCGCCCGAGTCGGCCCATCACCTGTCGCTCGACATGATGGGTGCGCTCGAGCGGCTCGGGCTCGGCGGTGTCGGTGGCGGGCGGGCGGCGTCCGCCCCGGTACGGGTCATGGGGCTCGATTTCGACAATCCGGTGGGACTGGCCGCGGGCCTCGACAAGAATGGCGATTGCCTCAATGGCCTGGGTGCGCTCGGTTTCGGCTTTGTGGAACTGGGCACGGTGACCCCCAGGCCGCAGCCCGGCAATCCCCTGCCACGCCTGTTCCGGCTGCC
>JBJHAZ010000345.1:1437-2684 GCA_050485225.1 Gammaproteobacteria bacterium | reverse complement strand
ACCTCCTGTTCCGCCACATCAAGCGCCCGCTGGTGGAGCTGGTGGCGCGGGTGACCACCCAGTCCTACGACGAGAGCAGCGGCCCCTCGCTGTTCGTCAGGCCCCGGGACGTCGCCATCTGGAAGGATGGCCGGCGACGCATCCTGCAGGCCATCCTGGACCGCGACCCCGAACTGGCCCGCTTCGAGGCCGAACGGCACCGCCAGGAGGTGCTGCTGCGGTTGCGCCGCACCCAAGCCTGATTCACCCCTCAACCGGCGCTCCATACTGCTGCCGCAACACCTTCTTGTCGGGCTTGCCCACCGCCGTCTGGGGGATGCTGTCGATGAAGGTCACCAGCTTGGGCGCCTGGAAAGAGCCCTTGCGGGCCGCTACCAGCTCCACCAGTTCGCGTTCGTCCACGCCCTTGCCCTGACGCAACACCACCAGCGCCTTGACCGCTTCGCCCCATTTGGCGTGCGGCACACCGATCACCGCCGCCTGCGAGACGGCCGGGTGCTCACACAGGATGTCCTCGAGTTCGCGGGGATAGATGTTGAAGCCGCCACTGACAATCATGTCCTTGGTGCGGTCGATGATGCGCAGAAAGCCGCCCGGATCACGCACCGCCACATCGCCGCTGTGCAGCCAGCCACCGTCGAAGGCCTGGGCGGTGAGTTCCGGATTGTCCCGGTAACCCTCCATCACCAGCGGACCACGCACGCAGATTTCGCCCGGCTCGCCATCGGGCACCGGTTTGTTGTCGGCGTCGAGCAGCGCCACATGCACCCAGGGTACCGGCCGACCACAACTGGCGAGTCGCTGCAGGTCGTCGGGATCGTGCTCGTCCTTGCGCAGCACCGCCACCGACATGGGCGCTTCCGCCTGGCCGTAGAACTGGAAGAATACCGGGCCGATCTTCTGGATCGCCTCGCGCAGCCGTGCCGGCGCAATGGCCGAGGCACCGTAGAACACCGTTTCCAGGCTGGACAGGTCGAACTCGCCGAAGCGCGGGTGATCGAGCAGGGCATAGATCATGGTGGGCACCAGCATCACGCAGTTGATGCGGTAATCCTGGATGGCCCGCATCACCTGCTCCGGGTCAAAGCCCGGCAATACCAGCATGTTGCCGCCGCGCAGCAGGGTCGGCAGAAACAGCGCGGCCCCGGCGTGACTCAGCGGCGTGCAGGACAGCACCCGGGGCGGGCTCGGCCACTCCCACTCGGCCATCATGATGGACACCGTCGCCAACGCCACCCGCTGGTTGC
>JBJHAZ010000345.1:0-1427 GCA_050485225.1 Gammaproteobacteria bacterium | reverse complement strand
CGCCTTGGGCTTGCCGGTGGTGCCCCCGGAATAGCCGAGGCGCACGATATCCGTCGGCGCCACCTGCGGCGCGATCAATGGTTGCGGCTCGCAGCCGGACGCCAGCGCCACCAGGTCCTCGATGGGCTCGGCGCCCGTCGACGCGTGACCCAGGCTCACCCGGCGCACCCCGTCAACCCGGGCGGCCAACTCTGCGGCGCGATCGCTGTAGCGGGCCGCATCGAACACCAGCAGCTCGACCCCGGCGTCCTGCATCACGTGAACGTGATCCTCCAGCCCGCCCAGCGGGTGCATGGGGATATAGATGGCCCCCAGCACCTGAATGGCGTTGGAGACATAGATCACCTCCGGACGGTTGCTGGAGATCAGCCCCACCCGGGTGCCGCGCCCGACGCCCAGCGCCTGCAATGCCTGCACATAGCAACTGGTGGCATCGCGCACTTGCGCCACCGTGAGCATGGGGCCGTCGAGCAACTGCATCAGTGGTCGCTCCGGCGCCCGGTTCAAGCCGTTGACCAGCAGCTCGGGCACATACAGTGGTCGATGGAGTACTTCGCCAAACATTCCTGATCCTCGGGTTCGCCTGTTCGGCTCCCATGGTAGAGCCTGCCGCGCACCGAAACCACCACGGCCGCCCCCGTAGCCGAGCCTCGACTATTCAACAGTGGTGTTGGTAATACTTGCGACCCCCAGGCTCAGGCCCTAGGATAGCTACCACTATCTGATAACCAAATCCGATACCGTGCCGGGACTGAGCAAAGCGCCCCGGCACCGACTGATCATTGACCGGCAGCGGCGCGCCGGGAGCCCGCCTCACCCGCTCCATCACGACCGCGAGCCGGCACCGGTTACCTTTCAACTACTGGAGTGTTGTCCGATGAGTGCCAAACGCGCCCGTCCCCTGCTGGATGCCGACAACCGCCCCTTCTGGACCGGAGGAGCGGAAGGCAAGCTCAACATCATGCGCTGCGGCGATTGCGGGGAGTTCACCCACCCCCCGCGGCCGATCTGCCGTCACTGCCTGTCCGAAAACATGGCGCCCCACGCCGTGTCCGGTAACGGAGTGGTGGATACCTTCACCATCAACCACCAGCCCTGGGGCCCCGGCATGGAGGTGCCCTTCGTCATTGCCCGCGTCCAGCTCGACGACGCCCCCGGCGTCTACCTCACCACCAACATCGTCGAGTGCGGTGTCGACGAGGTGAATTTTGACGATCCCGTGGAAGTCGTGTTCGAGCAACAGGACGAGATCTATTACCCACTGTTCCGCAAGCGAGGTTGAGCCATGTCCGTCAATGAAGCCTATATCACCGGCATCGGCATCTCCGAGGTGGGCGTACGCCTCGAGCGCGCCCCGCTGCTGCTGACCATCGACGCCGTCAAGACCGCTCTCGCGGACGCGGGTCTGACCGCCGACCAGATCGACG
>JBJHAZ010000344.1:0-2701 GCA_050485225.1 Gammaproteobacteria bacterium | reverse complement strand
GTATGGGGGTTTTTCGGCGCCTATCTGGCGGCCTACTACATCATCACCATGGCGCTGCTGGCCACGGGCATGGACTTTGTCACCGCCTGGTCGGCCACCGCCGCCGCCATCAACAACCTCGGTCCCGGCCTGGGCGACGTGGCCGCCAATTACGGCGACATCACCCCCTTCGCCAAGTGGCTGCTGAGCGGCACCATGCTGCTGGGGCGGCTGGAGGTCTTCACCCTGCTGGTGGTGCTGACACCCATGTTCTGGCGCCGCTGAACGGCGCGCCGACCCCGGAATGAGTCGGCGCTCAAGCCACCGTCACTCGTTGGTGAGCAGAATGGACTCGTAAAGGGCGATCTCGGTGACCTTGTGATAGGGCAGCGACATCTCGAGAAAGTCGCGCTGCGACTCGAGCACCCGCTGCGCCAGCGGGTGGCGGGCGGCGAGGGTATCGAGCACCTGATCCGAGGTGCGGCGCAGCTCGATCAACACATCGTCGGGCAAGCGGCGCAACTCGACGCCGTGGTTGTCCACCAGATCCCGCAGGCTGGAGGCGTTGCGGGCCGTGTACTCATCCAGCACCCGCTGGTTGGTGCCTCGGGCCGCCGCCTCGACGATGGCCTGCAGGTCCGCCGGCAAACTCTCGAAGGCATCCTTGTTGATGATGAACTCCATGGTGGCACCGGGCTCCTGCCAGCCGGGGTAATAGAGATAGCGGGCCACCTGATGAATGCCGAAGGCCTGGTCGTTGTAGGGCCCGACCCATTCCAGCGCGTCGATCACCCCGGTCTGCATGGAGGTGTACAGCTCGCCACCGGGAATGTTGATGGTTTCCACACCGAGGCGGGACAGCACCTCCCCGCCCAGGCCGGGGATGCGCATCTTCAGGCCACGCAGGTCGGCCAGCGAGTTGATCTCGCGGTTGAACCAGCCGGCCATCTGCACCCCGGTATTGCCACCGGCGAAGGGCACCAGGTTGAAGGGCTCGTAGGCTTCGCGCCACAGCTCCAGCCCGCCGCCGAAGTGCAGCCACGCATTCATCTGCTGGGCGTTGAGAGTGAAAGGGGTGGCGGTAAAGAGGTCGGCCACCGGGGTCTTGCCGCGCCAGTAGTAAGCGGCGCTGTGGCCCACCTCGGCGGTACCGCGGGAGACGGTGTCGAACACTTCCATGGCCGGCACCATCTCGCCGGCGCCGTAGACCCGAACGCGCAACCGGCCATTGCTCAACCGCTCCACCTCGCGGGCAAAGTGCTCCGCGCCGGTGCCCAGGCCGGGGTAGTTCTTCGGCCAGGTGGTCACCATGGTCCAGCGAAAGGTGCGCTCGTCCGCAGCGGAACCCGCCTGATCGGTGGCCTGGCCACAGGCGGCCAGCACTGACACCAGGCCGGCCAGCAGCACAGCGGTGATGGGTGTCTTGAATCTCATCGGTCCCCTTCCTTATTAGAGTCTGTCTTGCGATTGATGGTAGAGCCCCCGGCGCAGCCGGGGCTCACAGCGGCTGCAGGTTGGCGTAGGCAACCACCAGCCATTTGCTGCCTTCGTCGTCGAAATTGACCTGAACCCGAGCGTGGGCGCCATTGCCCTCGAAGTTGAGGATGACCCCCTCGCCGAACACCTTGTGGCCGACGCGCTGCCCCAGCGCCAGGCCGGTCTCGGCACCCGTGTCACTGAGCCCGTTGGCGAAGGGGCGACGGCCGATGGCCGGCGACACCGGACGGCTGACCTGGTTCTGGAGACGCACCTCCTCCAGCAGGTGGGGCGGTATGTCGCGCACGAAGCGGGACAGGGGGTTGTAGCTGTCGCCGCCGAACAACCGCCGTGATTCCGCGTGGGTGAGGTACAGCTTTTCCATGGCGCGGGTAATGCCCACGTAGCACAGGCGACGCTCTTCCTCGAGTCGACCCGGCTCCTCGGCGGACATCTTGTGGGGGAACAGGCCTTCCTCCATGCCGGTGAGAAACACCAGCGGAAACTCGAGCCCCTTGGCGGAGTGCAGGGTCATCAGCTGCACCGCGTCCTCGTCGGCCTCGGCCTGATGGTCGCCGGCATCCAGCGCGGCCTGGTCGAGAAAGGCCGCCAGCGGATCACCGCCGTCATCCACGTCCACATCGAAGTTGCCGGCGGCGCTCACCAGTTCGCGCAGGTTTTCCACCCGCGCCTCGCCGCGCTCGCCCTTTTCCTTGCCGTGGTAGTCGATCAGGCCACTGCCGGCGATCACCCGATCGACCCGCTCGTCCAGATCGAGGTCGGCGGTATCGGTCGCCAGCCCCTCGATCAGCTCGAGAAAAGCACGCAGGGCGTTGGCGGCGCGGGCGTTGAACAGGCCTGTGGCGAGCGCCTTTTCGGCGGCGCGCCACAGGGTCAGGCCCTCGGCGCGCGCCAGCTCGCGCAGCGGCTGGAGTGTCTTGTCGCCGATGCCGCGGGTCGGGGTGTTGACGACGCGCTCGAAGGCGGCGTCGTCTCCGCGGTTGAGCATCAGTCGCAGGTAGGCGAGGGCGTTGCGGATCTCCAGGCGCTCGTAGAACCGGTGGCCGCCGTAGATGCGATAAGGGATGCCAAGGCGCAGCAGCGCTTCCTCGAGCACCCGCGACTGGGCATTGGAACGATAGAGAATGCCCGCATCGCGCCGGGCACCGCCGTCGCGCACCCATTCCTGGATGCGCTCGGCCACGAAGCGGGCCTCGTCCTGTTCGTTGTAGGCGGCGTAGAGGGC
>JBJHAZ010000343.1:0-2710 GCA_050485225.1 Gammaproteobacteria bacterium | reverse complement strand
GCCCCGGCCGGCGACATCGGATGCGTCAGCGGCATGGACGAGCTGTATATCTCCGACACCCTGTGCGACATGAACAATGTCGAAGCCCTGCCGCCGCTGACCGTGGACGAGCCCACCGTGTCCATGACCTTCCAGGTCAACGACTCGCCCTTCGCGGGCAAGGAAGGCAAGTTCGTCACCAGCCGCAACATCAAGGAGCGCCTCGAGAAGGAGCTGCTGCACAATGTGGCGCTGCGCGTGGAAGACGGCGACTCGGCGGACAGGTTCAAGGTGTCCGGCCGGGGTGAGCTGCACCTGTCGGTACTGATCGAAACCATGCGCCGCGAAGGCTTCGAGCTGGCGGTGGGCCGGCCCGAAGTGGTGATCAAGGAAGTGGACGGCGAGAAGCAGGAGCCCTACGAGAATGTCATCATCGACATCGAGGAGCAGCACCAGGGCCCCTTGATGGAGCAGATGGGCCTGCGCAAGGGCGATCTGACCAACATGACGCCGGACGGCAAGGGCCGTATCCGCCTGGAATACACCATTCCGGCCCGCGGCCTGATCGGCTTTCGCAACACCTTCCTGACCATGACCTCGGGCAGTGGCATCCTGACCTCGACCTTCAGCCACTACGGACCGCTCAAGGGCGGCGACGTGGGCCGACGGCAGAACGGTGTGCTGGTGTCCATGGCCACCGGCAAGGCGCTGACCTACTCGCTGGAAACCCTGCAAAGCCGCGGCAAGCTCTTCCTCGAGCCCGGCCAGGAAATCTACGAGGGCCAGCTGGCCGGCATTCACAGCCGCGACAATGACCTGGTGATCAACCCCACCAAGGGCAAGAAGCTCGACAACATGCGCGCCTCCGGCAAGGACGACGTCATCGCCCTGGTGCCGCCGATCAAGTTCACCCTCGAGCAGGCGCTGGAGTTCATCGAAGACGACGAGCTGGTTGAAGTGACGCCCAAGTCGATCCGTCTGCGCAAGAAGCTGCTGAACGAAAACGAGCGCAAGCGCGGTCGCAAGTTCTGATCGCCAGGGTGCCCGAGGCGCCAGATCGATTGACCCGGCAGATATGAAAAAAGGAGGCTTCGGCCTCCTTTTTTCGTGGTGTCGTCAGGCCTGGTGGACGTGTCAGCGGCCCAGCATGCCCCGCGCCACCAGCTCCTTCATGATCTCCGAGGTGCCGGCGTAGATGGTCTGCACCCGGGCATCGCGGTAGAAGCGCGAGATCGGGTACTCGTCGGTGTAGCCGTAGCCGCCAAACAGTTGCAGGCATTCGTCGATCACCGCCACCTGCATCTCGGTGGCGGCGTACTTGATCAGCGCCGCCTCGTCGGCGGTCAGCTTGCCGGCCTCGTAGCGGGCGGTGTACTTCTCCAGCAGTGCCCGCGTCAGTTCCAGCCGGGTTTTCACCTCGGCCAGCTTGAAGCGGGTGTTCTGGAATTTGGCGAGGGTCTGACCGAAGGCCTTGCGCTCCAGCACGTACTGGACGGTCACCTCGAGCGCGCCCTGTGCATGGCTGACCGCCTGCGCGGCGCAGCCCAGCCGCTCGCGGCCCAGCTCCTCCATCATGCAGGCGAAGCCCCGGCCTTCCTCGCCCAGCAGGGCGTCCACCGGTACGCGCAGGTCGCTGAAGAACAGCTCGGCGGTGTCGCTGCTGTGCTGGCCGATCTTCTCGATCTTCTTGCCGCGGCTGAAGCCCGGCAGGTGGGCGTCCACCAGCAGCAGGGAGACGCCCCTGGCACCGGCCTCGGGGTCGGTCTTGCAGCACAGCACCACCAGGTCGGCGTGGATGCCGTTGGTGATGAATACCTTGGAGCCGTTGATGACGTATTCGTCGCCCTCGCGGATCGCCTGGGTACGCATGGCGGCGGTGTCGCTGCCGGCGCCGGGCTCGGTCATGCCGATGGCGCCGACGATCTCGCCACTGGCCATTTTCGGCAGGTAGTGGGCCTTCTGCGCCTCGGTGCCGAAGCGCAGGATGTAGGGCGCCACGATGTTGCTGTGCACGTTGTAGCTGGTGGCGAGGCCGTGCAGGTTGAGCCGGCACATCTCCTCGTGGATCACCTGGGTAACGGCGAAGCTGGCGCCGGCACCGCCGTATTCCTCGGGCCCTTCGGCCAGCAGCAGCCCGGCCCGGCCCATGGTGTGCCAGATCTCGCGGGGCATGATGTGGTCCCGCTCCCACTGGTCGTAGTGGGGCAGCACTTCCTGCTCCAGAAAGCGCAACACCATGTCGCGGAAGGCTTCGGTCTCGGCGGTGGTGTCTTGGGTAGTCTCTGGCATGAGCGGTGTTCCCGGTAGTCGTTTTTCAGCGGTTCCTTGACCCGATCATGCCCCAGCGGGGCCGACGGCTCAACCGCCGGAATCGCCAGCCGCCTCGATGCAGGCGCGATGGCGATGGCAGGTGACCAGGTGGTCGTTGACCACCCCCATGGCCTGCAGGTGGGCGTAACAGATGGTGCTGCCGAAAAAGCGGAAGCCGCGCCCTTTCATGTCCTTGCTGATGGTGTCCGACAGGGGTGTGGTGGCGGGCACCTGGCCGAGCGTCTGCCAGTGGTTGATCACCGGTCGACCGTCGACGAAATCCCACAGGTATGCCGCGAAGCTGCCGTGCTGTTCGCGCACCTCGAGAAAGGCGCGGGCATTGGTGATGGCTGCCTCGATCTTGAGACGGTTGCGCACGATGCCCCGGTCCGTGAGCAGCCGCGCTACGTCCGATTCATCG
>JBJHAZ010000342.1:0-2711 GCA_050485225.1 Gammaproteobacteria bacterium | reverse complement strand
CACTATCAGGATCAGATGCTGGAGCACGCCCGGGTGCAGGCGAGCCAGCTGCCCGAAGTGGTGGCACAGCTGGGATCGCTGACCGAGCGGCTCGACGGCTTCGTGAGCGCGCTCGACGGACGACTGGTATCGGGGCAGGAGCAGTTCCACGAACGGCTGCTGGCGCTGCAGTCCGAGATGACCCGATCGGTGGGTGCGGCACTTCAGGACAGCCTCACCCGCAGTGGTCGCGAGGTGGGCGAAAGCGTGCGCCCCGTGTTGACCGAGGTGGTCGAGTCCCTCGCGCGTGATGCCGGCGAAACCCAGCAACAGCTGCGTGCGGCCGCCAGCGCGCAGGCGACCGCATTCGAACAGCATCTGACCGAAGTCACCCGGTCGGTACAGGGGCTCTGGCAGTCGGGCACTGAAACCCAGCAGCGGCTCAATGGCGAGTTGCTTGAACGCATCGATGGCGCGCTGCAGGCCAGCAGTCGCCATTTCACCGCCGACACCGAGCGGCTGGTGGCATCGGTGGACGATCTGGTGCGACAGGCGTCTGCGGCCCGGGAAGCAGAGCATGCGATACAGGCAGAGCTCGCCAGTCTGGTGGCCGGACTCGAGCAGGTGTCCTGCTCCGTGGAGCAGGGGGCGGCCCGTCAGGGCGAGTGGCTTGCCGAGAGCGCAGCCGACACCCGGCAACAGGCGGAAACCGTCGCCCGCGCGCTGACCGAATCCTCCGATCGCCTGAGCGAACTGCTGGCGGCCGGTCAACAGTCGCTGGCGGGGCAGCTTGCGGATACCCACCGAACGCTGGCGGGCGAAGTGGAGGCCGCACTCAAGGCCAGTATCAGCAGTCACGGCCGCGATACGGTCGAACTGCTGCAACCGTTGCTCGAGCGTGCCCTGGCGGGCATGGAGGCCAGTGCGGTGCAAACCGGTCAATCCCTCGCCGCCACGGCCCGGGAGCAACTGGAGGCCCTGTCGGCGCAGTTGGCCGGCACCAGTCGCGAGGTGCTGGGAGCCGTCGACCGCGTCAGTGCCGATGCGGTCGGTGGACTGCAACACAACCGGGCACTGCTGGAACAACACCGTGCGCTGCTGGCCTCCGTGAGCGGCCTGACCGGCGCGCTGGAGCAGGATGCGGCGCGCTATCGTGCGGTGATCGACGAGCTGGCCGCCGGTTCCGCCCGCACCCTGGCCGAGGCGTCGACGCGGTTCGACGAGCAACTGGGCGCCGGCAGTCGGCAGCTGGTGGACGCGGCCGACCATTTCTCGGCCAGTGCCATCGAGCTGGCCACATTGGGCGAGTCCATGGCCGAGGCCGTGGCGCGCTTCGAGACTGCGGGCAGTCAGCTGCACGATACCCTGACGCGGGTGGAGCAGGCCATGGGTGACGCCGCCGGGCGCAGCGACGAGCAGCTGGCCTATTACGTCGCGCAGGCGCGCGAGGTGATCGACCACAGTGTCTCGGCCCAGCAGCAGTTGATCGAGCAGGTGCGCCAGATAAGCGCCGCTCACGCCAGCGGGGGCTGATCCCATGCGTGAAGTGGATGACATTGCCCACGAGCCGCCGGTATGGGCGGTCTTTGGCGACCTGATGGCCGCCCTCGCCGGTGTGTTTGTCCTGATACTGGTGTGGACACTGGGCTTGCAGGTCGACCTGACCCGCTCCCTCGAATCGGAAATCGCCCTGCGCGAAGCGGAACAGGAGCGCCGCCAGGAGCTGGAGGTGGCTCTCGCCGATCCGCTGGCACAGGGCCGCGTGACACTGCGCGACGGCCGTATCGGTATCAGTGGCCAGTTGCTGTTTGCCCTCAACTCGGCCGAGCTGCAACCGGATGGCAAGGCGCTGGTCGCCTCGCTGGTCGAGCCGCTGCGGCTGTATCTGGGAACCCATGACGAACTGTTGATGGTGAGCGGTTTTACCGACGACCTGCCGATCCACGGTGATCACAGCCGCTTCGCGGACAACTGGGAGCTGTCGGCCCAGCGCGCCCTGACGGTCACCCGCGCGCTGATCGAGGCGGGGATGCCGGAGCATCTGGTGTTCGCATCGGCCTTTGGCGATCAGCAGCCGGTGGTGGCCAACCTCGACGAGGAGAGCCGGGCCCGCAACCGGCGCGTGGAGATTGCGCCGGTACCGCGTCTGCCGTCCGGTGACCTGGAGTCTGCCCCGTGACAACGGAACCCCCCGACACCGAGGCACTGGGTCAGCGCATCACGGCGTTGCGACGCACTCATGGGTCGCGGTCGCCGGCGGGGCTCGCGCATCTGGAGCGACTGCTGGTACGCAGCCGCAGTGAACGTCCTGCCGTGGCGGCCCGGCTTTTGTCACGCGTGGAGCGCCGGTTGACGCGGCTGGAACAGGCGGCATCCCGGCCGCCGGACCAGCCGGCAGAGTGGACGGCGGAGCGGACAGACGGCGCCGAGGCGGCGGGTACGGGGGATCGTCGGGGGAGCGGTCGCGCCGGGCTGGCCGAGCTTATTGCGGCCCTGGCGCCCCGGCTATCCGAGCTGCCCGACTCGCCCCGCCGGCGCCTCGATGCACTCCTGCGTCGCCAGGAACGGGAGGTGTTTGCGGGCCGTGGCCTGCCGTTGTCAACAACGGCCCCCGCGTCCGATCGACCGGTACCGCTGGCATCGGCGCGGCTGTTCAACGAACTTCAGTCAGGGCAGCAGATGGAGCGCTTTGTGGTCGAGGCGCGCACCCGTCTGCCGGAAAACCCCGGCCC
>JBJHAZ010000341.1:0-2729 GCA_050485225.1 Gammaproteobacteria bacterium | reverse complement strand
CGTTCATGCCAATACTGTGAGGATTCCACCCCATGATCACTTTCGACGAGATTGTCCAGGCCGCCCGCGAAGCCACCGGCCTGCCGGACCCCGACCGCGATACCTGGCAGGAGGGGCTGCAGATACTCTTGCGCGATCACGCGCGGGCGAAGATTCTCACGGAGCGGGGCGTGGAGATTCTCAAGCGACGCTACGCCAACGCACTGGCCACCCGCATGCGCGTCGACGACTACATTCGCCAGCACCCGGAGGTGCTGGATGTGCCGGTCAAGCGCCCCGTGTTCATTCTGGGCATGCCGCGAACCGGCACCACCATGACGAGCTACCTGATGGGGTCCGACCCCGACAATCGCTCGATCCTGCGCTGGGAGGCCTACAATGTGACGCCCCCGGCCGCGCCGGGAGCCCTGCTGACCGACGAGCGCTGTGACGCCGAGCGCGAGGTGGATGAGCAGATCCTCAAGCACAACCCGCAGGGCGCCGCTGCCCACTTCGAGCCCGCCGACGGCCCCACCGAGTGTGTCCACCTGGTGGCGCAGGATTTCCGTTCGGTCATGTACACGGCGCTGTCCACCACGCCGATTTACTGCGACTGGCTGTTGCACTGCGACATGAGTTCCGCCTTCGAGCACCGCAAGCGGGTGCTGCAGATCCTCCAGTCCACCAACCCCGGGCGCTGGGTGCTCAAGATGCCGTCGGACGCGCTCTTCATCCACTGGATTTTCCGCACCTTCCCCGACGCGAAGGTGATCTGGACCCACCGCGATCCCTATGCGGCCTTTGCCAGCTCCTACAGCATGCGTGCCATGTCGCGGAAGCTGTTCAACCAGGATATCGATCACGCCTTCATGCAGTGCAAGTACCCGCAGCAGCTGGCCATGCACCTGTCGAGGCCCATGGAAGTGGCCCGGGAGCGCCCCGATGACATCTATCACCTGTATTACAACGACATGATGGCCGACCCCATTGCCCAGATGAAAAAGGTCTACCAGTGGCTGGGGGATGACTGGACTCCGGAAGCGGAGGCGGGCATGAACCAGTGGATGGCGGACAACCCCAAGGGCCGTTTCGGCAAGCACAGCTATGCGCTGGAGGAGTCGGGGTTCAGCCGGGACGACCTCACCCCCTATTTTGCCGACTACCTCAGGGAGCACCCCGTCGCCGGCGGCCGCTGACGGAACCGGCCCGGTCGCCGGCCCACCAGGAGCGGCCGGGCACCGGGCCCTCAATCCTCCGGCAAGGCGAGCTTCAGGAAGGATTCCGAGGCGTCCCGGATCACCCGGAAGGCGTCGGTATCGCCCAGGGTCTCGCCCAGCAGGCGTACATCCTTGCGCAGCAGGGGCGCGCCGTGACTGAATGACCGTGGCGTTTCCATGCGTGCGGCCACATTGAAACCAAAACTGTGGCCGCTGCTGACCTTGACGATCTCGATGAACGCCTCCCGGTCAATGCCGAGATCCCCGGCAGCGGACAGGCCGTGGTGGGCGATGGCAAGGTTGGCGGTGAGCATGGCATTGTTGATCAGCTTGGCGTTCTGACCGGCGCCCACCGTACCCAGATGAACCACCAGGCTCGCGAAGGTCTCGAGAACCGGGCGGGCGATGTCCACCGCCGGCCCTTCGCCGCCCACCATCACGGTCAGCTTGCCGGCCGCTGCCGCCGCACCGCCGCCGCTCACCGGGGCATCGATGACAGACACGCCCGCCGCACGTCCCTGCTCGGCCAGCTCGCGACACCGGTCGGGATGAACAGTGGAGTGAATGGCGATGCAGCTGCCCGGTTGCAGGTGGGCCATCAGCTGATCGCACACCTGTCGCACGCCCTGGTCGTCCACCACACAGACACCCACATAGCGCACCTGTCGGGCCAGATCGGGAATGTCCCTGGCGGTTTCGGCAGGCGTGTTCTCGTAGGGCTGCAGGGATTCGGACCGACGCGCCCAAAGGACGGTGGGCAGGCCGGCCTCGATCATGCGCATGGCCATCGGGCCGCCCTGGTCGCCCAGTCCGATAAATCCGTATTTCTTCATGGTTATCCCTTCTGGTTGTCGAGGCTGTGGTCGGGGCTGTGGTCGGGGTTCAGGTCACGGATCTGGGCCCTGATCCACATGCGCTCCCAGAGGTTCTGGCCGCCGGTCTGCGCCAGCAGGAACTCGAGGGCGTGGCAGGCGGCTGCGCGCCCGGCGCGATCATCGGCGTCGTGGCCCAGCACGATGTCCAGCAGATGCAGCGCTTCCAGCGGTCGGCCTTCGGCGGTGAAGGCCTCGGCTCGCGCCACCAGGGGTTCGGTACCTCCGGCCAACTCCACGATGGCCGGTGCCACGGAGGAGGGCGGTACTCCATAGAGTTCGGTGGTACCTCGCGCCGGGTCGAACCAACCGGTGTATTCATGCCAGATGGCGCGGACATTCCAGGCGATCTTGCCGTACTCCTCGGTGAGGGCGAGCTCCGGTGGTGTGCGCACTTCCCGCATCAATTGCCGCAGCTCGACACCGGCGTTCATGCCCTCGACGGTGCGGTCGTGAACCCATTGCACGGCGTCGATGATGCGCGTCAGTTCCTGCTGGATGTGGTCCTCGCCCTGAATGTCCTCGTGACCGGTGAGTATCTGGCGCGGGCCGAGTGCCCGGACGGTTTTCGCCGAAGCGATGAACTCCATCGCCGAGCGGGGCTTGTCGCCGCGCATGGTATTGAGGTTGGGGTGATTGCCGAACAGCGGGCCGAACAGAT
>JBJHAZ010000340.1:0-2751 GCA_050485225.1 Gammaproteobacteria bacterium | reverse complement strand
CAGGGCACGGACCAGATGCTGCCGTCTTCCACATACTTCGCGTCGGGGTGCGCCTCGACGTAGGCGCTCAGGCGGCGGCGCTCCACTTCCTTGATGCGCTTGAGGGTGGACAGGTCGATGCCCTTCTCGTGGACCACGATACCGGAGGAATCGGAGCAGGCGATGACCTTCGCGCCCAGCTGGTGTGCCTTCTCGATGGCGTAGATGGCCACATTGCCGGAACCGGATACCACCACGGTCTTGCCCTCCAGCGAATCGCCACGGGCCTTGAGCATCTCCCGTACAAAAAACACCGTGCCGTAGCCGGTTGCCTCGGTACGGGCGCGGCTGCCACCCCAGGCCAGGCCCTTGCCGGTCAGAACGCCGGACTCGTAGCGGTTGGTGATGCGCTTGTACTGGCCGAACAGGTAGCCGATCTCGCGGCCACCCACACCGATATCACCGGCCGGCACATCGGTGTACTCACCCAGGTGACGGAACAGCTCGGTCATCAGGCTCTGGCAGAAACGCATGATCTCGTTGTCGGACTTGCCCTTGGGGTCGAAGTCGCTGCCACCCTTGCCGCCGCCGATGGGCATGCCGGTCAGGGCGTTCTTGAAGATCTGCTCGAAGCCCAGGAACTTGATGATGCCCAGGTACACGGACGGGTGGAAACGCATGCCACCCTTGTAGGGCCCCAGCGCACTGTTGAATTCGACACGGAAGGCGCGGTTGATGTGGATTTCGCCGCGATCGTCCATCCAGGGAACCCGGAAGATGATCTGGCGCTCGGGTTCACAGATACGCTGGATGACCTTTTTCTCGGCAAATTCGGGGTACTTCCCCAGCACCGGACCCAGGGTTTCCAGCACTTCGTGGACGGCCTGATGGAATTCGGTCTCACCGGGGTTGCGATGCAGAACATCCTGGAAGATTGGTTCAAGTTTCTCGTCGAGCTTCACACCCATTCGTGATTCCTCTGGCTGCTGGGGAAGATAGGGACAGGGCCAGGCTACCGATGCCCGGACGCGGGACAGCGTGGCCGCAGGAGACCGCGCATTGGATCACGGCACTGCGGTGGTTGGCAATAGCGGCGCACCGCCATGGCGCTCGGCGCGCACCAAAACGGCGCACCCGGTCGTTGCCGCCCACGCGCACTCGGTGAACCGTCCGCGCTGCGGCTTGCGGGGGGCTGACAGCATCTTTAGACTTCCCCAACCTCCAACAAGGCTGAGACTGCATGCAAGATCCGCTGCCCGCCGATTCCGTGGGCCTCGTGACCCCGCAAACCGCTGCCTTTGATGCGCCGCTGCTCCTCGCCTGCGGGCGCTCTCTGCCCGCCTTCGAAATGGTGTACGAAACCTACGGCACCCTCAATGACGATGCCTCCAATGCCATACTGATCTGCCACGCCCTGAGCGGCCACCACCACGCCGCCGGCTGGCACAGTCCCGAGGATGCCCACCCCGGCTGGTGGGATCTCTATATCGGACCCGGCAAGCCCATCGACACCAATCGGTTTTTCGTGGTCTGCCCCAACAACATCGGCGGTTGCCACGGCAGCACCGGACCCACCAGCATCAACCCGGCCACCGGTAAACCCTGGGGCCCGGACTTTCCGCCGCTGCGCGCCCGCGACTGGGTCAACACCCAGGCGCTGCTCGCCGACCGGCTCGGCATCCGCCAGTGGGCCGCGGTGATCGGCGGCAGCCTGGGCGGCATGCAGGCCATGCGCTGGGCGCTGGAGTACCCCGACCGCCTGCGCCATTGCGTGGTGATCGCCAGCGCCATGAAACTGACCGCCCAGAACATCGCCTTCAACGAGCTGGCTCGTCAAGCCATCCGTTCCGACCCCGATTTCCACGATGGCCACTACCTCGATCATCAGGCCGTGCCCCGCCGCGGGCTGGCGCTGGCGCGCATGATCGGCCACGTCACCTACCTGTCGGACGATGCGCTGGGGCGAAAGTTCGGCCGGGAGTTGCGCTCGGGCAGTTTCCAGCGCGGCCTCGACGAGCCGGTGGAATTTCAGGTAGAGAGCTACCTTCGCTATCAGGGCGACCGCTTTTCGGAAGCCTTCGACGCCAACACCTACCTGCTGATCACCAAGATCCTCGACTACTTCGATCTTGCGCGGGAGTACAACGACGACCCGGTGGCCGCGTTCCGCAACGCCCTGTGCAAGTTCCTGGTGATCTCCTTTTCCAGCGACTGGCGTTTTTCGCCGGCGCGCTCCGAAGAGATCGTCACGGCACTGGTGGAGGCCAACCGGCACGTGAGTTACGCCGAGATCGAATCCAGCCTCGGCCACGATGCCTTCCTGCTGCCCAACCCCCGCTACGAAGCCCTGCTGCGAACCTACCTGGACAAGGCCGCCGGCGAAGTCGGCACAGGAGTGTCCGCATGAGAATCGAACTCGACCTGCTGCAACAGTGGATCGCGCCGCGCAGCCGCGTACTGGATCTCGGCTGCGGCGACGGCACGCTGCTGCGCAGTCTGATGGACAACCGGCAGGTGGAAGGCTACGGCATCGAAATCGACCCGGACCAGATCAATGCCTGCGTTGCCCGCGGTGTCAACGTCATCGAGGACAACGTGGACGAGGGACTGAACCGCTTTCCGGACGCCAGCTTCGACTCGGTGGTGATGACCCAGGCGCTGCAGGTGCTCCGCCATCCCGACCGGGTACTGCAGGAGATGCTGCGCATCGGGCGGGAATGCATCGTCACCTTCCCCAACTTCGGCAACTGGCGCACACGCACCTACCTGATG
>JBJHAZ010000339.1:0-2760 GCA_050485225.1 Gammaproteobacteria bacterium | reverse complement strand
GTTGAGACCCAGTACGCCGATCTTGGCGCCCGGGAAAAAGGACAGGGAGATGTCCTTCAGGATTTCGCGTTTCGGGGGGACAATCTTGCCCACCCGGTTCATGGTGTATACGTATTGAGCCATGGTTGGACTACTGTCTAGGGGGTGTGAATTGAACGGAGATTGTAGCTAAAAAGGGCGGTGAGCCGATAGGCCGGCTCGGGCGTGGCGAGGCCGGTGCCGGCGTCAAAAAACAAAGTGTAAAAAGGGTTGACAGCGCAGTAAAAACAATTGTTGACGGCGGCCAGCCTTTGTCTTATAACTTGAAACCAGCTGGATGAATCGGCTCGTTTTTATGCACTGCCTCCGCGATCTTCCTGCCGGAAAGCCCTGCTCTCCTGCAGCCTTCTTGCGAAGACTCTTCATAACTAATGCTCCCTTTCTCTGGCTGGTACGCTCTGATACGAAGGGCAGAATGACAATTTTTTTAAATAGGTAATACCATGTCCACTACCACCGGCCACGTCAAATGGTTCAATGAGTCCAAAGGCTTTGGTTTCATCGCTCAGGAGTCGGGCCCAGACGTATTTGTTCACTTCAGCGCAATTTCTGGCTCGGGCTTCAAGACCCTCAAGGAAGGCCAGAAAGTTGAGTTCACCGTCACCCAGGGCCAGAAAGGTCCGCAGGCCGAGAACGTAACCGTTATCTGACCTGACCGGTGCACAGAACCCCGAAGCGATTCGGGGTTTTTTATGCGCTGGAGAAACGCGACGACCACGGCACGACGCCGTGGTCGTCGATCCCTTCCTCCCCAGCCCTTCGGCCCGGGTGTGCCCGTTGCGGCAGGAGCCGCCTAGTCCTGCGCGCGGTGTACGGCCAGCGGTGACCACGCCTGGCGCACCGGCATCAGCTCCAGTGTATTGACGTTCAGGTGAGCCGGCAGGGTAGCCAGCCAGTAGATGGTTTCGGCGATGTCCTCCGGTTGGATCGGTTCCACGCCCTGGTAGAGCTGGTCGTGGGCGGACTGATCGCCGCCGGTCCGCACCAGGGTGAATTCGCTCTCCGCCATGCCCGGAGCCAGGCAGCTGACACGTACCCCGGTGCCGAGCAGGTCGCTGCGCAGTGCTCGCGAGAACTGCTCCACAAAGGCCTTGGTGCCGCAGTAGGCATTGCCACCCGGATAGGGCCAGCGCGCGGCGGTGGAACCGATATTGATGATGGCGGCACCGCGTCCCTGACGAATCAGAGTCGGCAGCAGGGCGTGGGTGACGGTGGTCAGCCCCTTGATATTGGTATCGATCATGGTGTGCCAGTCTTCCAGGCTGGCCTCCTGGGCGGGGCCGGTGCCGAGCGCCAGACCGGCGTTGTTGACCAGAGTGTGCACTTCGCAGAACGGCGCCGGCAGGCTCTCCAGGGCCTCGGTCACCGCCGCCGTGTCCTGGACATCGAATACCAGCGGCAGGATCTCGCATTGACCCTGAAGCTCGGCGCGCAATGCCTCCAGCCGTTCGGCGCGGCGGCCGGTCACGATCAGATTCCAGCCTTCGCGGCCAAAACGGTGGGCGGCGGCGCGCCCGAAACCGGAGGTGGCGCCGGTGATCAAAACAGTCCTGGTCATGATAGGTTCCCCCACAGGTCGTATTCGCTGGCTTCGTCGATGAGCACGCGTACCCGGTCGCCCGGCTGTACGCCCTGCTCGCCTTCGAGGAAGACGTGGCCATCGATCTCTGGCGCGTCGCCCCACGAGCGACCGATGGCACCTTCATCATCCACGCTGTCGATGACTACCTCGATGGTCTGGTCCACCTTGCGCGCCAGTCGCGCCGCACTGATGGACTGCTGGACTTCCATGAAGCGCTGCCAGCGCTCTTCCTTCACATCTTCCGGGACGGCGCCGGGCAGCTCGTTGGCCCGCGCACCCTCGACGGCTTCGTACTTGAAACAGCCGACCCGGTCGAGCTGGGCCTCCTGCAGCCAGTCGAGCAGGTGCTGGAAGTGCTCCTCGGTTTCGCCGGGAAAGCCGACGATGAAGGTGCTGCGGATGGTCAGATCGGGGCACTGGGCGCGCCACTGCTTGATGCGGTCGAGGGTCTTTTCCTGGTGGGCGGGCCGTTTCATGGCCTTCAGCACCTCCGGGTGGGAGTGCTGGAAGGGGATGTCCAGGTACGGCAGGATCTTGCCGGCGGCCATCAGCGGAATGACCTCGTCCACATGGGGGTAGGGATAGACGTAATGCAGGCGCACCCACACACCCATCTCACCGAGTGCTTCACACAGGTCGTGGAAGCGGGTCTTGACCGGACGTCCTTGCCAGAAACCGGTGCGGTACTTGAGGTCGACGCCGTAGGCGCTGGTATCCTGGGAGATGATCAACAACTCCTTCACGCCGGCCTTGACCAGCCGTTCCGCCTCGTCGAGCACGTCGCCAATGGGTCGGCTCACCAGATCGCCGCGCAGCGACGGGATGATGCAGAAGGTGCAGCGGTGATTGCAGCCCTCGGAAATCTTGAGATAGGCGTAGTGCCGTGGCGTGAGCTTGATGCCCTGGGGTGGCACCAGATCCACATAGGGATCGTGCTGCTGGCTCGGTGGCACGTACTCGTGCACCGCGCCCACTACCTGCTCGTACTGCTGCGGACCGGTCACGGCCAGCACGCCGGGGTGCTTCTCGCGGATGCTGGCCTCGTCTCCACCCATGCAGCCGGTCACGATGACCTTGCCGTTTTCGGCCATGGCTTCCCCGATCGCGTCCAGGGACTCCTGCTTGGCGCTGTCGATGAA
>JBJHAZ010000338.1:0-2785 GCA_050485225.1 Gammaproteobacteria bacterium | reverse complement strand
CGATAGAGGAGCTCGGCGTCAGGTCCTTCATGTTGACTCGTCCGTTGAGAGAGGGTGGCCGGTAATGCGATCCGAATGATAACGCTTATGATCCGGAAGAACAGATGATTTTCGGCAGGCTTGGGCGGGGTTCGGCGCATGATCGGGCAGGCTGCTATCCAGCCGGGCAAGGTCCTGCGGCCTTGCCCGGCTGGAAAAGTAAAGATGGCGTAGTACTTGTGTGAACTTTCCTTCGCTTCCATCTCCGGGCGCGTCGTGGTGCAGGAGAGGCACAGATGCCTTTACAGCTTGTAATCCTCGATCACCTGCCAGGGCAGCCCGTACTTGTTCAGGTCTTCCATGAACGGGTCCGGGTCCATCTGCTCCATGTTCCAGACGCCGGGTTTTTTCCACTTCCCTTCCAGCATCATCTTGGCGCCGATCATGGCGGGCACGCCGGTGGTGTAGGAGATGGCCTGGGAGCGGACTTCCCGGTAGCAGTCCTGGTGGTCCTTGATCTGGTAGACGTAGACGGTCTTCTCGCGGCCGTCCTTGATGCCAGTGACGACGCAGCCGATGCAGGTCTTGCCCTTGGTGCGGGGGCCGAGGCTGGCCGGGTCGGGCAGCAGGGCGCGCAGGAACTGGATGGGCACGATCTTCTGGCCCTGGAATTCCACCGGCTCGATGCCGGTCATGCCGACGTTACCGAGCACTTCCAGGTGCTTGAGGTAGCTGTCGCCAAAGCTCATCCAGAACTGGGCGCGCTTGAGGGTGGGGAAGTTGACCACCAGCGATTCCAGCTCTTCGTGGTAGAGGCGATACAGGTTGAAGGTGCCGACGTCCTCGGGACAGGTGAATTCCATTTTTGTGGACATGGGCGGCGTGGTGACGAACTCACCATTTTCCCAGTGGCGGCAGTCGGCGGTCACTTCGCGGATGTTGATTTCCGGGTTGAAGTTGGTGGCAAAGGGGTAGCCGTGGTTGCCGCCGTTGACGTCGATGATGTCGAGGGTGTGGATCTCGTCGAAGTAGTGCTTGGCGATCCACGCCGTGAAGACGTTGGTGGCGCCGGGATCGAAGCCGGAGCCGAGCAGGGCCATGAGGCCGGCCTGCTCGAATTTCTCGCGGTAGGCCCACTGCCACTTGTATTCGAACTTCGCGGTGTCCAGTGGCTCGTAGTTGGCGGTGTCGAGGTAGTCGACGCCGGCTTCGAGGCAGGCGTCCATGATGGTGAGGTCCTGGTACGGCAGGGCGACGTTGATCACCAGCGCCGGCTGCTCGGCTTTCAGCAAGGCGGCCAGCTCGGGCACGTTGTCGGCGTCCACCTGCGCGGTGCGGATGGTGCGGCCCTGTACCTCCTGAATATCGGCGGCGATGGCCCGGCACTTGGCCTCGGTACGACTCGCCAGCAGGATGTCGCTGAACACTTCGGGCAGTTGGGCGCACTTGTGTGCCACCACTCCGCCAACGCCACCGGCTCCGATAATGACCACTTTTGCCATCAGTACTCTCCTGTGCAATCAATCCCCGCCTGGGTGCGGGGCTGGTTTGGGGTTGCAGGCGCGGGGGTGTCCCGGCTTACTTCTCGTAGTAGGTGTAGCCGCGCAGGCTGGCGTTGAACGCCTCCAGCATGCGTTGGCGGTCGGCGACGGTGATGCGGCCGTCGCGCACGGCTTTCTCGGCTGTGGTTCGGAAGCGTTCCACCATGGTCTGTGGGTGGTACTCCACGTAGCTCAAGACGTCGGCGATGCTGTCGCCGTGCATTTCGCGCACGAAGTCAAAGCTGCCGTCGTGGTTGATGCGGATGCTGGCCACGTTGGTGTCGCCGAACAGGTTGTGCAGATCGCCCAGGGTTTCCTGGTAGGCGCCCACCAGGAAGACGCCGAGGTAGTACTCATCGCCGTTGTTGAGCGGGTGCAGCGGCAGGGTGTTGCGCGAGCCTTCGGGGTTGACGAAGTGGTCGATCTTGCCGTCGCAGTCGCAGGTCAGGTCGGCGATGATGGCCTCGCGTGAAGGCATTTCGTTGAGCCGGTGGATCGGCATCACCGGAAACACCTGCTCGATGGCCCAGGTGTCGGGTAGCGACTGGAACACACTGAAGTTGCCGTAATAGATGTCGGACAGCGACTCGTTGAGTCCTTCCAGCTCGGCGGGCACGCGGCTCAGTGTGGGCAGCAGGTTGCTGATGCGCTGCATGATGTCGAGGAAGATGTTCTCCGCCAGGGCGCGGGTGCGCAGGTTGAGCTGGCCGCGACGGAACAGTTCGCGCGCCTCGTCCCGGTAGTACAGGGCGTCGTTGTAGCACTCCTGTACGGTGCGGCCGTTGAGCATGGCGATCACGTCGTAGAGGCGGTGGATCAGCTCGGGGGCGTCCTCGGCGGCACGCGCGGGTATGGGCGCGGGCTCGAAATGGCTCACGTCGAGGATGTTGAACAGCAGGATCGAGGAGTACGCCACGGTGGCGCGGCCGGATTCGGACAGGATCACCGGGTGGGCGATTTCCTCCGGGTCGAGGGTTTCCATGACGGCCTCGACGATGTCGGCACAGTACTCCTCGAGGGAGTAGTTCTTGGAGTGGGTGTCGTTGGTGCGCGAGCCGTCGTAGTCCACGGCCAGGCCGCCGCCGAGGTCGAGGTAGCCCAGCGGCGCGCCTTCATGCACCAGGTCCACATAGTAGCGACAGGCTTCGAGCACGCCGGTACGGATGTTGCGGATGTTGGGGATCTGCGAGCCGAGGTGGAAGTGCAGCAGCTGCAGGCAGTCGAGCATGTCGGCTTCCTTGAGCTGGTCGACGATGTCGATCAGC
>JBJHAZ010000337.1:2344-2797 GCA_050485225.1 Gammaproteobacteria bacterium | reverse complement strand
ATTCTGGACCGCATCGATGTAGAGACGCTCACGGGTTACATCCGGGGCCACCGAGTACTCCGCCAGCAGCTGGTCGAAACGGTTGGCCTCACCGGTTGCCTCGGCCACCACCCGCTCGCGATAGGCCTCCGCCTCCTGGATCATGCGCACCGCGCGGCCGCGGGCTTCCGGGATGACCTGATTGCGATAGGCCTCGGCCTCGTTCTTGATGCGCTCCTGGTCTTCGCGGGCAGCGATAACGTCGTCGAAGGCCGGCTTGACAGGCTCGGGGGGCTCGGCCCGCAACAGGTTGACCTGCAACACATCGATACCGGTGCCATAGTGGTCGAGATAGCGCTGCAGGCGACTGTGCACCTCGGCGGCAAGCGCCACACGTCCCTCACCGAGCACGTCGTTCAGGGACGAGCTGCCGACCACATGCCGGATGGCACTGTCACTGGCGTTGACCAGACT
>JBJHAZ010000337.1:0-2334 GCA_050485225.1 Gammaproteobacteria bacterium | reverse complement strand
ACGTTGATGGGCACCTCGACGATGTTTTCGTCCTGGGTCAGCATGGGTCCACGACTGTTCCAGTGCCGCACCTCGGTGACATTCTCGATGATGACCCGGTCAATGAGCGGCGAGTTCCAGCGTAGGCCGGGGCCCAGTGTTTCCTGGTACCGACCGAAGCGCAGCACCACGGCCTGGTTCCGCTCTTCCACCTGATAGATGCCGAAGAACCAGTTGGCGTCGCCGCGCATGTAGCTGAAGCCCATGATGAGGGCCAGCACGATCAGGATGATCGGAAAAATGGGTGGTTTGCCGCCACCGCCGCCCCCGAACAGACCACCGAAACGCTCCTGAAACTTGCGCAGCGCCTCGTCGAGATCGGGGGGGCCATCACCCTTGTTATTGCCACCCCACGGATCGCGTCCGCCACCGGGTTCATTCCACGCCATAGTTTTCTCCGATTATCGAGTCGCGACCACCAACGGGCTGGTCGACCGCGAAATTCTAGCAGGGGGTGTCAGGACGATACACCCCCGGCTGCATTATGCCTGAGTAGTCTGTCAGGGATTGTTCAGTGAAGCGCCAGCGCGCCCTCACGGGCTTCGAGCTGCTGCCGGCCGACACCCTCGGCCTTGAGCAACCGCGCCAGATCGGTCTCCGGCATGCGGATCTCGAGTGCACAACCGCCGTCGTCCTGGGTGATCTCCTCCAGCACCGCACCGGCCTGATAGAACCGGGAGCGCAGTCGCGACTCGGCTGGCAAAAGCCGGAACACCGTGTGCACCGTCCGGGGCGCAAGCAACTCGGTCATCGCCTGGCACAACAGATCGACGCCCTGACCGGTCTGCGCCGAGAGCCAGACAGCTCGTGGCCGGCCTTCGGCATCACGGTCCAGCTGAGCCTGACCGTGCTCGAGCAGGTCCACCTTGTTGTACACCTGCAGGGTGGGAATGTCGGCCGCGCCGATCTCGGTCAGCACCTCGTCGACACGGTCCATGTTGCGCCGACGCTCCGGCGAGGCGGCATCGATCACATGCAACAGCAGCGTGGCGCTGGTCGCCTCTTCCAGGGTGGCGCGAAAGGCCTCCACCAGCTTGTGGGGCAGGTGGCTCACGAAACCCACCGTATCGGCGAGAATCACCGGGCCCACGGTCGCGAGTTCGATGCGCCGCATGGTCGGGTCGAGCGTCGCGAACAACTGGTCCACGGCCAGCACACCGGCCTCGGTCAATGCATTGAACAGGCTGGACTTGCCGGCGTTGGTGTAGCCCACCAGGGAAACCGTGGGGATCTCGGCCCGCAGACGCGAGCGGCGTCCCTGGTCGCGCTGGCTGCGCACCTTTTCAAGACGCTTCTCGATGGCCTTGATACGGCCGCGAATCAATCGGCGGTCGGTTTCGAGCTGGGTTTCACCCGGACCACGCAGACCGATACCGCCCTTCTGTCGCTCAAGGTGGGTCCAGCCCCGCACCAGGCGGGATGAAATGTGCTGCAACTGGGCCAGCTCCACCTGCAGCTTGCCTTCGTGGGTACGGGCGCGCTGGGCGAAGATATCGAGAATCAGACCGGTCCGATCGAGCACGCGGCAGCACAGCGCCTGCTCAAGGTTGCGTTCCTGGCTGGGACTGAGCGTGTGATTGAAGATCACCAGACCCGCACCGGTGTCGGCGAGCAACTGGCGCAGCTCCTCGAGCTTGCCGGTGCCGACAAAGTAGCGCGGACTCGGGGAAGCACGCTGGCCGGTGACAAAGGCTACCGGGTCACCGCCAGCGGAAAGAACCAGCTCTTCGAACTCCCGCGGATCCTCAGGTTCGGATTCGGACCCCAGTTCCAGGTGAACCAGGACCGACAACTCACCGTAATCGGGACGTTCAAAAAACAACCGTCACCTCGTCAGGACTCCGCCTGTGCTTCTTCGCCGGCAGCCGGGTTGGCTGGCGGGATGCGCACGGGACGCGACGGAACGACCGTAGAGATGGCGTGCTTGTACACCATTTGGCTCACGGTATTTTTCAGCAGCACCACAAACTGGTCAAAGGATTCGATCTGACCCTGAAGCTTGATGCCATTGACCAGGAAGATGGAAACCGGCACACGCTCCTTGCGCAGAACGTTCAGAAAAGGGTCTTGTAGATTGTGCCCTTTCGACATTATTGTCTCCTTAAAATTGTATAAAGTAACAAGCAAGTGCCAGAAACGCCTGGCCAACCACTCGAGAAGTTACAGCGTCACCAATGATACGATGGCACTGCTTCATTGTATATGGCTGCTGTTCGCAAAATTTTCAAGGCCCTGCGGCAACTTTCAGCGATGATCTCGCAAGAAGGCTCGGCAAGATCCGCTTCGATCACATGC
>JBJHAZ010000336.1:0-2811 GCA_050485225.1 Gammaproteobacteria bacterium | reverse complement strand
CCGCGCTGTCGGTGCCGCCACCCTGCGCCATGTCGGGGCGCCCGCCGCCCTTGCCACCCACCAGCGGGGCCACGGATTTCATGATGTCACCGGCCTTGATGCGGTCGGTCACCGGCTTGGTGACACCGGCCACCAGGCCGACCTTGTCGCCTTCCACCGACGCCAACAGGAACACACCCTGCTCCACCCGTGAGCGGAACTGATCCAGCAGATTGCGCAGCGCCTGGCTATCGGCGCCCTCCACCACCGTGGCCAGCACGGTGATGCCGTCAATGGAGCGCGCCTGGCTGATCAGATCGCCACTGGCCGAGGCCGCCAGCTTGCCCTTGAGGGCCTCGTTGTCGCGCTGCAGGGTCTTCTGGGCTTCCACCAGCTGCGACGCCTTGTCGAGCAGGGTGGCCGGACTGGCCTTCAGGGTAGCCGCCAGCCGGTCGATCTGCCCGGCCATGTCGTCGACCAGATCGAGCACGTTCTCGCCGCTGGTGGCCTCGATACGGCGCACCCCCGAGGCGATGCCCGACTCGGACAGGATGCGCAGTACGCCGATGTCACCGGTGCGGCGCACATGGGTACCGCCGCACAGCTCTACCGAGAAGTCGCCGCCCATGGACAGCACGCGCACGGCATCGCCGTATTTTTCGCCGAACAGCGCCATGGCTCCGCGCTCGCGGGCGGCGTCCATGGACATCAGCTCGGTGCAGACCTCGCTGTTGGCGAGTATCTGGCGGTTGACCAGGCGCTCGATGGCACGCAGCTCCTCCGGCTTGACCGCCTCGAAGTGAGCAAAGTCGAACCGCAGCCGCTGGGAATCCACCAGCGATCCCTGCTGGACCACATGATCGCCGAGCACTGCCCGCAGTGCGGCGTGCAGCAGGTGGGTCGCAGAGTGGTTGCGGGCCACGGCGGCGCGCACCTCGGGGTCCACAACAGCACTGACCTCCTCGTCCACGCGCAGCTCGCCGGCCAGTACCCGGCCGATATGCAGGTGATGGGCGCCCTGCTTGCGGCAATCGCGCACCTCGATGCGGGCACCCGCCGCTGTGGAGAGGAAGCCGCTGTCACCTACCTGGCCGCCGGATTCGGCGTAAAAGGGCGTGCGGTCCAGCACCACCACCACGTCCTGATCGGCACTGACGGTCTCCACCGCTGCGCCGTCGCGCAGCAGCGTCAGCACACGGCCGGAGTCCTCACAGCCCTCGTAACCGGTAAATTCGGTGGCGCCGTCGAGATGCACGGTAGCGCTGTAGTCCACCTTGAAGTGTCCGGCGGCGCGGGCGCGCTCCTTCTGCTCGGTCATGCAGCGCTCGTAGCCCTCCTGATCGAGACTGAAACCCCGCTCACGGGCAATGTCATTGGTGAGGTCCACCGGGAAACCGTAGGTGTCATAGAGCTGGAACACCACCTCGCCGGGGATCTGCTGGCCGTCGATCCCGGCCAGCGCCTCTTCCAGCACCGCCATGCCCTTGTCCAGGGTGCGGGCAAACTGCTCCTCCTCGCCGCGCAGCACCTTTTCGAGCTGGCCCTGTTTCTCCACCAGCTCGGGGTAGGCCTCGCCCATCTGCTGCGCCAATGGCGCCACCAGACGGTGGAAGAACACACCTTCCGCGCCAAGCTTGTGACCGTGGCGCAGGGCGCGGCGGATGATGCGGCGCAATACATAGCCGCGCCCCTCGTTGGAGGGCAGCACCCCGTCGGCCACCAGGAAGGCCGCGGAGCGGATGTGGTCGGCGATGACGCGCAGCGACTTGTCCTCGCGGTCGGTGCAGCCGGTGACCTCGATGGCGGCATCGATCAGCGCCTGGAACAGGTCGATGTCGTAGTTGGTATGAACACCCTGCATCACCGCCGCGATGCGCTCGAGCCCCATGCCGGTGTCGATGGACGGCTTGGGCAGCGGCGTCATGGTACCGTCGGCGCTGCGCTCGAACTGCATGAAAACCAGGTTCCAGATCTCGATGTAGCGGTCGAGGTCGTCACCGGGACTGCCGGGCGGTCCGCCGGGCACGTCGGGGCCGTGGTCGTAGAATATCTCGGAGCTGGGGCCACAGGGGCCGGTATCGCCCATCTGCCAGAAGTTGTCCGCATCGAGGCGCGAGAAGCGTTCGGCGCTGACGCCCAGCTCCTTGAGCCAGATGTCCGCCGCTTCGTCGTCGGAGATGTGCACCGTGACCCAGAGCCGCTCCGGCGGCAGGCCCAGCACCTCGGTCAGAAACTCCCAGGCGTAGCGGATCGCGTCGCGCTTGAAATAGTCACCGAAGCTGAAGTTGCCCAGCATCTCGAAGAAGGTGTGGTGGCGGGCCGTATAGCCGACGTTCTCGAGGTCGTTGTGCTTGCCGCCGGCGCGCACACAGCGCTGCGAGCTGGCCGCCCGGGTGTAGGGGCGGGATTCGGCGCCGAGGAACACATCCTTGAACTGCACCATGCCGGCGTTGGTGAACAGCAGGGTCGGGTCGTTGCCGGGAATGAGCGAGCTGCTCGGCACTACCGAGTGTTCCTTGCCGGCAAAGAAGTTGAGGAAGGCATCGCGAATATCAGCGCTTTTCATGTATGGGTGGTTCCCGAATTGGCCTGGGGCCGGGTTGAAACGGATAGAGGGTGACGGCGCGGCAGTGACGGCGACAGGGCGTCGCCACGTCGACGGCAGGGTCACATGTCGCTTTCGTCGAACCGACGATTGCCCATGATGTGCAGGTGCAGGTGGAAGACGGTCTGGCCGGCACCGGCGCCGTTGTTGATGATCAGCCGGAACGCTTCGTCCACTCCCGCCTCGCGGGCGATCTCGCCCGCTTTCAGCAACAGGTGGCCAAGCAC
>JBJHAZ010000335.1:0-2815 GCA_050485225.1 Gammaproteobacteria bacterium | reverse complement strand
CCCCCCTTTGCCCGCGCGGTCCCCCCCCCCCCCCCCCCACACCCCCCCTCCTCCCCCCCGTTGCGTCGGGCCGCGGGCGGGCCCGGGGGCGCCCCCCCCCCCCCGCCCACGGCCAGTCTCCTTCGGTCGCACCGGCCAGGATATCCTGCACTACGCTTCGAATTCACCTCGGCCCCACCTCGCGGTGGATGCGGCCGCTGCATGAGGCCGATGATCTGTGTCGGTATGCCCGACGACGTCCGGATACCACCGGCAACGCGCACGCGGCGCGGCGCGGCGCGGCGGCAGGCTTGCTCCTCAGTCCGTGTTACGAATCATGTCCGCCACCATGAACATCGGCTCCTTGAGCATCTGCTTCACCTCGTCGGAGGCGCCGATGCGCTCCAGCGCGGTATCCATGCACAACAGCCACTGGTCGCGGTGATCGGCATTGATCGCATAGGGCTTGTGGGGCTTGGTCAGGCAGATGGTGCCGTACTTCTCGAAGTACAGCCGCGGGCCACCCATCCAGCCTGACAGGTACTCGAACAGCTTCTCCTTGATATCCTCGAGGTTGTCGGCGTGCATGCGCCGGATCTCCTCGGACTGGGGCAACTCGTCCATCGCGTCATAGAACGCATCGGCCAGGCGGCGAACACCTTCCTCCCCGCCGAGCAACTGGTAGGGGGTGTTCATGGGAGCTTGTTGTGCGTTGGCAGGCATGCTGGTTTACCCACAGTAGTCATTTGATGGTGAAAAGGGGCATTGCTCGCAGCGCCCCGGCACGGTTCCAGAGTGTCACGGCGGCGGATTCTCCCGCCATGACTCGCGTCAAGCAAGTGCTGGTCAAATTTTCGCCATATTCCCGCAACACACGGCCGCACTGCGGCCGGCTCCGGTATCCATGAGTTATCCACAGCTCTGCCCACAGAAAATGTGGGCAAGGCCACCGGGCTGTCAGGTGCCGCAGAAAGTCTGGGCAACCCGCTCCCCGACGGCGGCCGGCCGGGTCAGATCGGCGTCACTGCCGTCGAACCGGTACGGCTGGGCCAACCGGTCCACCAGCCGCTGAAAAGGCGTCAGGTCGCCGCGATCCTCGGCGGCGCGTATGGCTTCCTCGACGCGGTGGTTGCGGGGGATGAAGGCGGGGTTTACAGCGTACATGGCCTGCTGCCGGTCAGCAGCGCTGCGGTTCTCGAACCCACACAGGGCGCGCCAGTCGGCCAGCAGCGCCTCGAAGGTATCGGGCAGCGCGTAGTCCACCGGAACGTCGGCGCCATCGGGATCGGCCAGGTCGGCCAGATGACGAAACGCCAGCGTGAAGTCCACGCCCGTCTGTGCCATGTGTTCCAGGAACCCGTCCACGAACCGGTCGCTGCGCTCGCTCCGCGACACCAGGCCGAACTTGCAGTGCAAGCCCTCGCGCCAGGCCTGCTCGTATCGGTCCGCGTACTCGCTCAGCGCGTGGCGGGCCAGCTCCAGCGCCCGGTCCTCGTCCGCCTCGATCAACGGCAGCATGCACTCGGCAAAGCGAGCCAGGTTCCACTGTCCGATGGCCGGCTGGTTGCGGTACGCATAGCGACCGCCGTGATCGATGGAGCTGAGGCACATGGCGGGATCGTAGGCTTCCATGAAGGCGCAGGGGCCGTAGTCCACGGTCTCGCCACAAACCAGCATGTTGTCGGTATTCATCACGCCGTGGACAAAGCCCACCAGTTGCCAGCGTGCGATCAGCTCGGCCTGGCGGCGGATAACGGCGCTCAGCAACATCAGGCCGGTGCCGCCCTCGCCGCTCCCCTGCCCCGCCAGTTCCGGGAAATGACGCTCGATAACGTGGTCGGCGAGCACCTGCAGTGCCTCGCGGTCATCGATGGACAGGAAGTACTGAAAGTGGCCGACGCGAATGTGGCTGCTCGCCACCCGAGTCAATACGGCACCGGGCAGGGCTCCGGTCCGGTACACCCGCTCGCCGGTGGCCACCGCCGCCAGTGCCCGGGTGGTGGGAATACCCAGGGCCGCCATGGCTTCACTGACGATGTACTCGCGCAGCACCGGGCCCATGGGCGAGCGACCGTCGCCACCTCGGGAATACGGCGTGCGTCCGGAGCCCTTGAGCTGGATATCGAACCGCCGCCCGTCGCCATCGAGCACTTCACCGAGCAGTACGGCGCGCCCGTCACCCAGACGGGGATTCCAACTGCCGAACTGGTGCCCGGCATAGACCGTGGCAATGGGCTCGGCGCCCTCCGGCACCCGGTTGCCCGCCAGTACCTCTGCTCCGTCGTCACTAGCCAGCCAGTCGGCATCAAGGCCGAGCTGATCGGCCAGCGGTGCATTGACCCGGATCAGCTGCGGTCGCACCACCGGAACCGGCTCGATGCGCGTGAACAGACGTTCGGGTAGGTGTGCGTAGCTGTTGGAAAACGGTATCGGCTTCATGGCGGCAGTGTGCCGCAGTTGGCATAGCAGGGGAAGGCCCGGAGGCTGGGACAGTAGGGCTGGGACAGTAAGGACAGGCGGGCCGGGAGAGGAAGGATCGGCAGAGCGTCGAGCCAGGCCTGGCGGACCGCAGCCGATCCGCCATTGCACAACTGTCACGACACGAGTCGCACCGGCCTGGGCCCGTCGGTGCCCGCCGTAACCGCCGCACCGATTTCGGGACGCAGCTCCCGGCCATCGCTGCGGGTGCGGAACGCGCGGATCGCGTTGACCAGCTGCAGCGCCTCGCGCTCCAGCGCTAGTGTCGTTTAACAAAAGTTCATCGAAATATTTTTAGCTTGAGAGTACCATTGCAGAAAGCATCTACGGAGCTACTGCAATGGGTCGCCCGATCACT
>JBJHAZ010000334.1:0-2820 GCA_050485225.1 Gammaproteobacteria bacterium | reverse complement strand
GAACACCAGCCCCATTTCCCGCGAGGAGACGCCCCATTCGGCGATGATGGCCGGCGCGGTGTAGGCGATGATCAGGATGTCGAAGCCGTCGACGATATAGGCCAGGAAAACCAGCACCAGTATCGTCCACTGCATCGGCGTGATGCGGGATTCGTGGATGATGTCGTCCTGGGGGGCTGGTGTGGCGGGACTCGTCGTTGTGCTCATCAAGATGGCTCGTCTTATTGTGTGTTGGGTTACTGCGTGGCGCCGCGGAGAGCATCACTGCCGATGCTGGCGCCGGCGTTGCCGGATCGACGCATCTACAGGCCGTAGCGCAACTTGATGCTGTGGTAGCGCTGCTGCAGCAGGCGGGCGCGTTCGGCGGGGCTGACGGTGGCGGTATCGCCCGGCAGGTATTGCATCAGCTCGGCGCGCCTGACTCGTCGCGTGCGAAAGCTCGCCGGCTGCTGGGTTTCCAGATTGCGGTAGGTGAGGTTGCCGCGCCCGAAGCCCTGGGTGTCGAGCCAGTTGTGCACGCCCGGGTCCTCGTGGGCGATCACCAGCCGTACCACTCCGTCGCTGTCGACGCGGGTCCGGGCCGGCGTATAGCTCACCGGGCGGTAGAGAAAATCCATGCTGCCCATGAACACACCGCCCATGCCGAAGATCCAGAAGCCGTCGTGCAGGTCCATCTCCACAATCAGGGCCTCGTCGGGCTCCAGTTGCCACACCATGTGGGCCGCCATGCGACCCCGCTTGGCGTCGTCGCCGGAGTTGGCGGACTTGTCGGGCGGGAATTGATTCAGGTGATCGGGGTCGACCACGCCGCCCGAGTACCGCCAACTGTGCTCCGGCCAGTCGGTCATCGCGCCGCTCAGGAAGTCGCCCGCCCACGCCATGGCCTCCATGAGTTCGGCGGGGCCGGGCATGGGGCGCGGCGAGGCCATGCCGACCCGCTCGATGGTGAGCGTGGTGGGGGTTTCGCCCCAGGCGTCGAACGCCTCGCGGATGAACAGCTTGCGGGAGTCGGGCGTGGTGGGCAGCCAGTTGTCGCCCTGTTGTTCGCCGCCGATATACAGCTCGAAACGGCCTTCCTCATCGGTTTTCAGTTGCGAGCCGAGTATGTTGCACTCGGGAACGTCGCCAAAGGGCTCGTGCAGGCTGGGCCAGTCGGTGCCGGGGATGGTCTCCGGGCGCCGGCCCTGGACCGTCAGGTTGAACCAGCGGGCCGTGCCCTTCTGCCCCGTGATGCGGTAGGTGTGCCGGCCATCGATCCACGCCTGTCGGTAGGTGAAGTCGGCCACGTCCCCGCCCAGTTTGCGGTTGGGAGTACAGAAGGCGTGGATCTGCGGGTAGGCCGAATTACGGGTCTCCAGCGCCAGGTCGAAGGCCTGGCCGAGGTTCTGGGTCAGAAAGCGGAAGCCGTCGGCGCGCTGCAGCGGGGACGGGGGATTGGCGTCCTTGAATACCCGGTCGCCGGCGGCCTTGAGGTGATCGCAGAACTGGTGCCAGGCGGTGCGCAGTGCGTCGTCGTCGGGATGATCGCCATACCCCATGCCGGTCTCCGTTGTGTGATTGTCGATTATTGATGAGCGGAAAGGCTGGCCAACAATGTAGCGGTCGTGCGTGTGCGATTGCAACCGGGGCGCGTCCGGCCTGCCCGGCGGACCCGGATTACGGTCGCTCGGATGCTCGATATCCGCTTTCGGGGTGCTGGACTCTCATTGCCTGGGCGGCCGCGGCTTCGGTGGCCGGTGGTAGCTCACATCGGAGCGGTCGCGGCTGGCGGGGTAGTGCTCGTCCGGCCCGTAGGCGGGCGGCATGGACTGGGCCATCAAGGACTCGGGCACGTCGTAGGTGCCCTCCACAATGGTGACCCGGTTGGCGATGCGCCACTCGCCGTCGCGCTTCTGGAAGTGATCCACGTAGCGCCCCGTGGACATGAAGTGGGGTGAGGTTTCATTGATACCCACGAACAGGAAGTAGGTTTCGCACCAGGCATCGGTGCCGTCCAGTTCGCAGTGATGGTTGAGCAGGCCGTGCTGGGTGGAGACGTAGCGCCGCGCGACGTTGTTGGCCCATTCGACGAACCCGTCCGGATACCCCACGTAGTGGCCGTGGTCGTCCACGGCATCGTCGAAGTAGCAGGAGCGCGCCATCTCGGTGTCGAGGCGATCCAGGCCGCGACCGTAACGCTGCATCACCTGCCAGATCTCCTGGCGATCGATCAGCTCCTGCAGTTTGGCTTCCAGCTCGGGTGTCATGGGGGTTTGTCTCGCGCGTTATCGGTTTGTTTTCAGAGGTTCCCTGAGTGTACAAACATCCTGGCCGCGACACGATCCCCATCCTCCTGCTCTGCTGCGCTCTTTCCCCATCCCCTTTTCCGGTCGGCTCTCCTGCCCTCGACGAACCCCGGTCGCCTTGTTAACTTGATCGCCACCCCACAACAAATCCCACAACAAACCCCACAACAACAAGAGGAAGGTCATGATCATTCGCCACCCTCGCTGGCGCCGTCTCGCTGGCGCCGTTCTGGTCACTGTCTGTGTCGTCGGCACCACGGGTGCCGGTGCTTCTTCCCCCGACGCCACGCCCAGCCCTGCCCTCGGCGAAAGCACTGCTGCCGGAACCAGCGCTGCCGCACTGCCGGAGGTGGCCGGTTGGGCCGAGCTGGTGGCCGCGCTGGACACCCTGCCGGGCGAACTGTTGGCGCAGTTGCCCGCCCACCTGCGTGATGACCCCCTTGTCCAGCAGGAGGTGGCGCGACTGGCGTTGCAGGCGTTGACCCTGTCGGCCACCAGTGCGCTGGGCGGTGATGGCGACTACCCGGTGTTCCTG
>JBJHAZ010000333.1:334-2827 GCA_050485225.1 Gammaproteobacteria bacterium | reverse complement strand
TCGCACCGATCTGTTCGCCCATGCGCTGTCCCTGGGGCGAGAAGGCGTTGACGCGCTATCTGGGTGAGGATCGCGACAGCTGGCGCGACTACGATGCCACCGAGTTGCTGCTGCGCGCCGACGACCACCTGCCCCTGCTGGTGGACCAGGGTGATGCGGACAACTTTCTCAAGGAGCAGCTGCGGCCGGAGTTTCTCGAGCAGGCCGCCGCCTCGGTGGGGTATCCGCTGCAGCTCCGCTTCCAGTCGGGCTATGATCACTCGTACTTTTTCATTGCCTCGTTTATTGAGCAGCACTTCAGGTTTCATGCCCTGTATCTCTAGGGAGCCTCGCAAAACGACTGCGCTCGACATCCGGGCCACCGGCCGTGCAAGAGGTTGTCCGGACGAAAGTTGGGCCCGCTGACAGCTCCGCACATTTGATAAATGCCTCGGTCCTCGGCAAACTATCGGCCCCTGTGCGCGGCCGGAAGTCCACCGCGGACAACCCCTCTGAACAGTTACAGGAGACCGCCTGATGTCCGGGTTCGATAAGGTAGTGAGCAGCTATGAGGAGGCCATGCAGGGCCTTGAGGACGGCATGACCGTCATCGCCGGCGGTTTCGGTCTCTGCGGTATCCCGGAAAACCTCATCAACCGGATCAAGCAAATGGGGGTCAAGGGTCTGACGGTGGTGTCCAATAACTGCGGCGTCGACGGTTTCGGCCTCGGTGTGCTGCTGGAGGACAAGCAGATCAAGACCATGATTGCCTCCTACGTGGGCGAGAACAAGCTGTTCGAGCAGCAGATGATGACCGGTGAGCTGGAGGTGATTCTCACACCCCAGGGTACCCTGGCCGAGAAAATGCGCGCCGGCGGTGCCGGTATTCCCGCCTTCTACACCGCCACCGGCTACGGCACGCCCATCGGCGAAGGCAAAGAAGTGCGCGAGTTCGATGGCCGCAAGTACATTCTGGAGGAGGCCATCAAGGGCGACTTTGCCATCGTCAAGGCGTGGAAGGCCGACCGCTACGGCAACGCCATCTATCGTCATACCGCCCAGAACTTCAACCCCATGGCGGCCACCGCTGGCCGCATCACGGTGATGGAGGTGGAGGAGATCGTCGAGCCCGGTGAGCTGGACCCGGCCCAGGTCCAGACTCCGGGCATCTATGTGGATCGCCTGATCCAGGGGACGTTCGAAAAACGCATCGAAAAACGCACTGTGCGCAACGGCTGAAGGAGAACAGGACATGACACTTTCCCGCGAACAGATGGCCATGCGCGTTGCCCGTGAGCTGAAGGACGGTTATTACGTCAACCTCGGTATCGGCATGCCGACCCTGGTGGCCAATTACATCCCCGAGGGCGTCGAGGTGATGCTGCAGTCCGAGAACGGACTGCTCGGTATGGGGCCGTTCCCCACGGAAGAAACCATCGACGCCGATATGATCAACGCCGGCAAGGAAACCGTCACCACCATCAAGGGCGCGTCGATCTTTTCCTCGGCGGAATCCTTCGCCATGATCCGTGGCGGCCACGTGGATTTCACGGTGCTCGGCGCGTTCGAAGTGGACGTGGAGGGCAACATCGCTTCCTGGATGGTGCCCGGCAAGCTCATCAAGGGCATGGGCGGTGCCATGGACCTGGTGGCGGCGGCGCGCAACATCATCGTGATGATGACCCACGCCGACAAGCACGGTAACTCCAAGCTGCTGCCCCGTTGCGAGCTGCCGCTGACCGGCGCCGGTTGCATCCGCAAGGTGCTTACCGACCTGGCCTACCTGGAAATTGAAGGCGGTGCCTTCATCCTGAAGGAGCGCGCGCCCGGTGTGTCCGTCGAGGAAATCGTCGCCAAGACTGCGGGCAAGTTGATCGTGCCGGAGCACGTACCGGAAATGCAGTTCTGAACGACGGTTGACAACGCAGGGCGGGGCGCTGCGAGCTGTCGGCTCCCTGCTAAACACCAGCCGGTCCGGTGCCCTCGGACCGGCTTTTTTGTGTCCGACCGGCCGTCACTCCTGCGGTGACTGGAGCGCGTCCCGATCCGCCAGTTGCCGACCCAGCGTCACAAAGTGCGCCAGATAGGGCACCGCTTCGTCGCTGCTGCGTACGCAGGCAAACAGCGTCTTGTGCAACCCCTTTTTTCCGAGTCGCGCCGTTGCCAGCGGTTGGTTGCGGGCGAAGCGCCGCGCCAGCCAGCCGGGCAGGGGGCAGACGCCGCGACCCAGTGCCGTGAGCTGCAGCATGATCTCCACCGAGGCCACCGTCTTGTGCTGCCGCGGCGCCATGCCGGCGGGGCGCAGAAAGTCGGAGAAGATGTCCAGCCGCTCCACCGACACGGGAAAGGTGATCAGGGCTTCGCCCGCCAGATCGGCCGGCTCCACGTGCGCCCGGGTGGCGAGCGGGTGTCCATCGGCCATTACCAGGCACAGTTCGTAGTCGAACAGCGGCAGGTACGTCAGGCCCGGCTGCTCGAAGCGGTCGGGCGTGATCAGTACATCCACATGATGAT
>JBJHAZ010000333.1:0-324 GCA_050485225.1 Gammaproteobacteria bacterium | reverse complement strand
CGTAGTGGGCGATGGTGCCGTTGAGCCATTCGTGGCAGGGGTAGCACTCCACTCCGATGGCGAGGGTGCCCTGACGACCTTCGGCATAGGCCTTGAGGGTCTGTTCGGTTTTCTCCAGCAGCGGCAGAACCTGATGCGCCGTGCGCAGCAACAGCCGGCCACCCTGCGTGAGCCGCAGGCGCCGGCCCTCCTTCTGCCACAGTTTGAGTTCCAGTTTCTGCTCCAGATAACGGATCTGGTGGGACAGGGCCGACTGGGTGAGGCACAGGGCGTTGGCGGCTTCGCGCAAGGTGCCGTTGTGATCGAGTGCCTGCAGGATACGCA
>JBJHAZ010000332.1:0-2843 GCA_050485225.1 Gammaproteobacteria bacterium | reverse complement strand
ACGCTCCGCGATCAGCAGGGCTTCAGGCACTGGCCGGGCCTCCGCTCGCGGGCTCGTCCTCCTGGCACCGGGGACAGAGGCCCGTCAACTCGATGTTCTGGGATTCGATGCGGAACCGGGTGTGGGCCACCAGTGCCTGCAGGGAATTGGCGAGGCTCTCGGTGGAGCACTCGGCCGCCGAGCCGCAGCGACGGCACAGCAGGAACAGCTGGTTGTGGCGCCGTTCGGGGAACGGGCAGCCGATGAACGCATTGATGGACGCGATCTTGTGCACCAGCCCGAGCTCGACCAGAAAGTCGAGGGTGCGGTAGACCGTGGGTGGCATGATGCGGCGCTGTTCCCGCTCGGCGAGCAGGTGGATCACCTCATAGGCACCGAGCGGCTTGTGGCTCGACCAGATCAACTCGAGCACCGAGCGCCGCAGGCTGGTGAAGCGCTGCCCCTGTTGCTCGCACAACCGCTGGGCCTGACGCACGGCGTCGTCGACGCAATGTTCGTGGTCGTGGTCGCAGTAGGCGGTGTCGGAATTGGTCAGCATGATTCGTCCATCGGGCGACAGTAATGTTATTATGTATCCTTTCTCCTGCAATTGAAAACGGCGGTCGATCATGGTCCGCGAGCCGCGCTCGTCCCTCGCCCCTGCCCCCCCGACGGGGTTGCCCTTCCCGCCTTTCCTGGCGAGCCTCCTGCTGATCTGGCTGTCGGTCGGGGCGAGTGCCCTCGCCCATGAACGGCCATCGGTGGTGGTCACCCAGAAGCCGCTGGCGCTGCTGGTGGCCGAGCTGGCGGGTGAATCCGTCGAGCTGGTCCAGCTCATTCCCGATGGCACCTCTCCCCATGAATTCAACCTCGGCTGGTCCGGCCGCCGCCTGCTGTTGCAGTCGGACCTGGTGGTCTGGGGTGGCGAAATGCTCGAACCCCAGCTGGCCGGCGTCATCGAGGAGCTCTCGACCGAGCGGACGTTTGATGCGAGCCTGGGTGAACTCAACTGGGTGTCCGCTGCGGATTGTCATGACCACAGCCACGATCACGGTAATGACGATCATCACCATCACCACCACGGAGCCGCGGCCGGCGGCGATGACAGCTGCCTTGACCCCCATTTCTGGTTCAACCCCGCCAACATGATGCAGATGGCGCAGCGGCTGGTGGGACGCCTGGTGGACACGCAGGCCATTCCGGAGGGTCAGGCAGAGGCCCGGTTGCTGGCGTTCACGGCCCGCCTGGAGGCGGCCGACGCCTCCGCGCGACAGCGCCTTGAACCTCTGGCGGACCGCTACTTCGTGGTGGAGCACGACGCCTACAATCACTTCACCCACCATTACGGTCTGTCGCAGCCCGGTTTCCTGCGTGTCGGGCACGGCACCCCGCTGGGGCCGCGCAGTCTGGCCCGCCTGATGGAGCGGCGCGATATCGTCTGCGTATTCACCGAGCCGGAGTATCCGCCGGATCTGGCGCGGCGGTTGGCGGCGCGGACCGGGGCCGGCCTGATGGCGCTGGACCCGCTCGGCAGCGAAGTGCCCCTCGACGAGGGTTATACCGGTTTCCTCACGCGGTTCGTGGCCGACTTTGCCGGGTGTCTGGAGGGCGACTGATCCCTTCCGTCGCAGCCGGCCGGCCCCGCTACAGCGAGAGCGGCAGGTCGGGGGCTGCCTGCAACCGCTGCTCGACCATGCGCCGGTAGGGTTCCGGGTCCTTGGCGGTCGTCGGTGTGTCCGCCGTTCGGGCTGTCACGAGGCGTGAGACCCAGAATCGGGTGGCCGCCAGCGCCAGCACCTCCCGCCAGTGGTGGTGTTCCGCCACGGTGAAGGGGCGGTGGGCGCTGTAGGCAGCCAGCAGAGCGTGGCAGCGTTGGGCATCGATGCTGCCGTCGGGTTCGGCGCACCAGTCGTTGACGGCAATGGCCACGTCCAGCAGCAGCCAATCGGTACAACAGAACAGGAAGTCGATGATCCCCACCAGCCGGCTCCCGTCGAACAGGGCGTTGTCGTGGAACAGGTCGCCGTGAATCGGCCCGGTGGGCAATGGCGTTCGGGTCAGGAATTGCCAGCGGTCGACCTGCCGCTGCAGCAGCGCCCGCTGATCCGTCGGCAGTGTCAGTCGGGGTGCGGTGTGCTGCAGCCAGTCGAGGCCGCGCGTGTTGTTGTGCACGGTGTCGAAGATCTCGCCCGCGCGATGCATGGCGCCGAGCACATCGCCGACCGCGGCGCAGTGGTGCGGCTCGATGCGATCCGGATGGCGCCCGCTGATCCGTGGAATGAGCCAGGCCGGCTTGCCGGCCAGCTCCTGCCAGAGTTGGCCGTCCCGCGAGCGCAGCGGAGCCGGTACCGGCAGCCCCGCCTGTGCCAGGTGCTGCAGCAGGCGGGCAGTGAACGCCACCTGCTGGCGATCCGCGTACTCGATCAGAGTGAGCACCCACTCCGACTCCATGACGCTGTTATCGGTCGGCGCGCCGAGCGTGCTGACAAAGTAGGTGGTGTTCTCGACGCCTCCCTGACTGGGTGTGATGGTCGTTACCGGCCCCAGCGGATAGCGGGCCACCAGCTGTTCGATATCTGCCCGGTCCAGTGGGGTGATCACGGCCACGTGACAGTGCCTGTGGTGGTGGGTGGCCGGTCAGCATAGCGCGCCGGCCGCCGGGTCGGAAGACGACGCCGGGCGCCGTGCCGAAACAGGACACCGGCCGCGCGCGGGTAACAATTGTGTATCCTTGGAAGCCGCTGATGGCGACCCCCAGCAAGACTCCGACCGGAAAGACTATGACTGAACAACACCCCCCGCTGGTATTGGTGGACGGCTCCTCCTATCTCTATCGCGCCTTCCATGCCCTGCCGCCACTGACG
>JBJHAZ010000331.1:0-2851 GCA_050485225.1 Gammaproteobacteria bacterium | reverse complement strand
GCCTATATCACCGGCATCGGCATCTCCGAGGTGGGCGTACGCCTCGAGCGCGCCCCGCTGCTGCTGACCATCGACGCCGTCAAGACCGCTCTCGCGGACGCGGGTCTGACCGCCGACCAGATCGACGGCGTCGCCACCTACCCCGGCAAGGTGCCGGCCTACCTCGGGTTCTCCCCCGTCGGCTCCGACGAGCTGATCGAGGCCATGGGCCTGCGCACCACCTGGCACCTGGGCGGTGGCGAGATGACCGCCCAGCTCGGCGCCATCGCTGCGGCCGCCATGGCGGTCAAGACCGGCGCGGCGCGCCACGTCATCTGCTTCCGTACCGTCTATGAAGCCGGCGCCATGGCCAACCCCGACCAGTACCCCATGCCCAAGCGGGACCGGGTCCAGGGCCTGAGCCAATGGACCGCACCCTTCAACGCCATTTCGTCGGCCACCTGGACGGCCCTGTACGCCAACCGCCACATGCACAAGTACGGCCTTACCAAGGAACAGCTCGGGCACATCGTGATCAACGATCACGCCAACGCGGCGCTCAACCCCAGCGCGATCGTGAAAAAGCCCCTCTCGATGGACGACTACCTGGGTGCGCGCACCATCAGCACCCCCTTCGGCCTGTACGACTGCGACCGCTTCACCGACGCCTCCACCGTGGTGATCGTCTCCGCCGGCGACGCGCTGGGCGACGTGAAAGCCACCCCGGTGCGCATCGCCGCCACCGCGGGCTCCGTGGAACGCTACAGCTGGGATCAGCCCGACCTGGCCAGCGCCTACCCCACCGGTCGCGACCTGTGGAAAAACACCGACTACCGCCCCAAGGATGTGGACACCGTCCAGCTCTACGACGGCTTCTCGTTCCTGCCCATCACCTGGCTGGAAGGGCTCGGCTTCTGCGAACTGGGCGAAGGCGGCCAGTTCGTGGACGGCGGCAAGCGCATTGCTCGGGACGGCGAACTGCCCATGAACACTGGCGGTGGCCAGCTCGGCTGGGGGCGCCTGCACGGCTTCGGCTTTGCCTACGAAGCGGTACTCCAGCTGCGCGGCGAGGGCGGCGCACGGCAGATTCCGGGGGATCCGAAAGTGGCCGTGGCCACCTCCGGTGGCGGCCCACTGGCCGCCGCCCTGCTGCTCACCCGGGATTGAACCCGACCGGGGGCGGCGCCCGCTGCCCCCGGCCTGCCTACCCCGCTGGGCCACCCTGATCCTGCGCCGCTTCACACCTTGCCCGGCGGCCTCCGGAGCCCGAAACAGTTTGATTGATCTATTTCAAGTAGCGCTTGCCTTCGCCCCGCTAGTATTCAACAATCAAAGGCAATCAGAGCCGAAAGACGAGCCACATCGCCACAGAGTCGGGTGGATGAAGAGACGCAATATCACAAACCGCCGGCGGGTCGCTCACACCGTATTCAGTTCACCAACCTTTCCATAATCCCGTAGGAGCAATCCCATGAACATGAACGACATGGTGGTCATCAGCACCGATGACCACATCTGCGAACCCGGCAACCTGTTCGACAACCAACTGTCCGGCGAAGCCCTGGCCACAGCCCCCAAGCTGAAGACCGACAAGAACGGCAAGAACTACTGGTCCTACCAGGGCCGCAACCAGCCCGGCATCGGCCTCAACGCCGTGGTGGGTCGCCCACTGGAGGAGTACGGCATGGAGCCCAACTCCATCGACCAACTGCGCAAGGGCACCTACGACGTGCACGCCCGCATCGACGACATGAACGTGGATGGCGTCGCCGTACAGATGAACTTCGGCAACTCCATCGGCTTCGACAACCGCACCTTCCACCAGGCCGAAGACAAGAAGATGGCCCTGACCCACCTGCGCGCCTGGAACGACTGGCACATCGACGAGTGGTGCGGCGCCTATCCCGGCCGCTTCATCCCCTGCCCCATTCTGCCCACCTGGGACCAGAAAGAGATGGTCGCCGAGATCAAGCGCATCGCCGACAAGGGCTGCGCCGTGGTGAGCATGAGCGAAAACCCCACCAAGCAGGGCCTGCCGAGCATCCACAACGAATACTGGCAGCCCTTCTTCAAGGCCATCGCCGACCACGACATGACCATCGCCCTGCACATCGGCAGCGGCAACCCGCAACCCCACGCCTCCATGGAAACCCCCATCGAGGCCTGGATCACCACCATGCCCCTGTCCATCGCCGTGGGTGCCGCCGACTGGCTGCAGCTCAAGGCATTGCACGACTACCCCAACCTGCGCATCGCCCTGTCCGAGAGCGGCATTGGCTGGATTCCCTACTTCCGCGAGCGGGCCGACTTTTCCAACTGGCGCCACAAGGCCTGGACCCACTCCGTGTTCCAGGACACCAAGCCCAGCGAGATCTTCAACCGCCACTTCCTGTGCTGCTTCATCGACGACCCGTTCGGCCTCAAGCACCTCGAAGACGTGGGCGAGGACATCGTGGCCTTCGAGACCGACTACCCCCACTCCGATGCCGTGTGGCCCAACGCCGCCGAGCACCTGTGGGAGCAGGTCAAGCACCTGACCGACGCCCAGATCAACAAGGTCACCCACGAGAACGCCATGCGCTTCTTCAAGTTCGATCCCTTCAAGCACTACAAGCGCGAAGAGCTGACCGTCGGCGCCCTGCGCGCCCAAGCCGCGGCCAAGGGTGTGGACACCACGCTGATCTCCGGCGGCGGCGCCGCTCCGGTCGAGCCCGGCACCGAGCGGCCGATCACCTCCGGCGACCTGATGGCCATGTTCCAGAAGCACGCGGACACCATCGCCGAATCGGCCTGATTCACTCGCCGTAACCGCGACAGCCACGGGGGGAGACTCCCGTGGTTTTTTTTATGTATTCTGGTTCCCCAATCCCGA
>JBJHAZ010000330.1:0-2879 GCA_050485225.1 Gammaproteobacteria bacterium | reverse complement strand
CCGGGCTCATGGTGGCGGCCAGTTTTTCGGCGTAGGCCAGGGCATGGCTCGACTCGAGGGCGGGCATGATGCCCTCCACGCGGGTCAGCTTGCGGAAGGCCGCCAGCGCCTCGTCATCATTGATGGATACGTAGTTGACCCGGCCGATGTCCTTGAGCCAGGAGTGCTCGGGACCCACGCCGGGATAGTCGAGCCCGGCGGACACCGAGTGGGTCTCTATGATCTGGCCGTTCTCATCTTCCATCAGGTAGGTGCGGTTGCCATGCAGCACGCCGGGGATGCCGGCACACAGGGGGGCGGCGTGTTCGCCGGATTCGAGGCCGTGGCCGCCCGCCTCCACACCGTACATGGTCACCGACTCGTCCTCGAGCATGGGGTGGAACAGGCCGATGGCGTTGGAGCCGCCGCCGACACAGGCCACCAGCGCATCCGGCAGCTGACCGGTCTGGTCGAGGCACTGCTGGCGGGCCTCGCGGCCGATGACCGACTGGAAGTGACGCACCAGCTCGGGATACGGGTGGGGGCCGGCACAGGTACCGATGATGTAGAAGGTGTCATCCACGTTAGTGACCCAGTCGCGCATCGCCTCGTTGAGGGCATCCTTGAGGGTGCGCGAGCCGGAGGTGACGGGGATCACCTCGGCGCCCAGCAGCTTCATGCGGTAGACATTGAGTGACTGGCGTTTGACATCGTCGGCACCCATGTAGACGTGGCATTTCAGCCCCAGGCGGGCTGCCACGGTGGCACTGGCAACCCCGTGCTGACCGGCACCGGTCTCGGCGATCACGCGGCTCTTGCCGGTGTGCTTGGCCAGCAGCGCCTGACCGATGGTGTTGTTGATCTTGTGGGCACCGGTGTGATTGAGATCCTCGCGCTTGAGGTAGATGCGCGCGCCGCCGACGAGCTTTGTCCAGCGCTCGGCGAAATACAGCGGTGACGGTCGCCCGACATAGTGGGCCAGGTCCTGGTCGAAAGCCTCGAGAAACTCGGGGTCATCCTTCAGTCGGCGAAAGATGCCTTCCAGTTCGTCGAGGGCATGGATCAGGGTTTCGGACACGAAACGACCACCATAGGGGCCGAAGTGTCCACGCTTGTCGGGCATCTGCCGGTAGTCCACCTTCTGCGTCACGCGCTGGGCTCCACGATTGAAGTTGTCAATGATTGAGATTGCTGATGAAAGCACCGATTCTGGCGGCGTCCTTGATGCCCGGTGCCGACTCCACGCCGCCGCTCACATCCACCGCCCAGGGCTGTACCTGACGGACTGCGGCCGCGATATTTTCCGGGTTGAGGCCGCCAGCCAGGATCAGCGGCTTGTCCAGTGTGGCCGGCAGGCGGCTCCAGTCGAACCGTTCGCCGGTACCGCCATAGGCGTGCGGGCTCCAGGCGTCGGTCAGGATGCCCCGCGCCGACGGGAAACGGCTCGCCTCGGCGACCAGATCCAGCTGCGGGGCCATGCGTATGGCCTTGATGTAGGGCATGCCGTATTGCCGGCAGGTGGCTTCGTCCTCGTCGCCGTGGAACTGCAGCAGACCCGGACGCACCTGCTCCAGCACCGACACCACCAGTTCCTCGCCAGCGTTCACCAGCAGCGCCACCACGGTGACGAAGGGAGGAACGGTCGCGGCAATGGCGGCCGCCTGTTCGACGCTGACATGGCGCGGGCTGGCGGGATGGAACACCAGCCCGATCGCGTCGGCACCGGCGTCCACCGCCGCCCGGGCGTCCTCTGCACGAGTGATGCCACAGATTTTTACGCGTATTCGTCGATCTGCCAAGGAATGCCGCTCTGCCCGGTGTGGAAAAACGACCGATTCTAACAGAGAACCGCTGCGTCTGTTGACGTTTGGACAGTGCGTTTGCCGGCCAGGGTCACTGGCGTGACTCTCGGCCGCCCGCAACCCCTACCGGTCCAGGCCGGACAGCAGCAGCGGACCCGGGTCGAGGCTGGGGATACCACAACCGTCGGGGTAGCCGACGCCCACCAGATAGAGTCCGGCGGAGGGCGCGGTGGGGGGTGCCTGGGTGCGATCCCGAGCCTCGAGCAATGCCGCGAGCCAGCTCGCGTCCCGCTGGCCGCGGCCTACCGCCAGCAGCGCACCGGTGATGTTGCGCACCATGTGATGCAGGAAGGCGTTGGCGCGAATCTGCAGCACCACCAGCTCACCGAACCGGAACACATCCAGTTGCTGAACATCGCGGAAGGGCGTATTGGATTGGCAGCCTGCCGCGCGGAACGACGAGAAATTCCGCTCGCCCAGCAGGCATTGACCGGCCCGGTGCATGGCATCGACATCCAGACCGTAATCGACCCAGGTGACGGCGCGATGAAACAGGCCCGGTCGCTGGGGCCGACTGCAGATGACATAACGGTAGGTGCGGGAATGAGCGCTGAAGCGAGCACTGAACCCGGCATCCACCGCCCCCACCCAGCGCAGCCGGATGTCATCCGGTAGATTGGCATTGACGCCGAGCAGCCAGTTGCGCGCGGCGCGAGTGGCAGTGCTGTCGAAGTGGATCACCTGATGGGTGGCATGAACACCGGCGTCGGTACGTCCGGCACACACCAGCGTGATGGGCTCGTTGCCGACGCGGCTGAGCGCCCGCTCCACCTTTTCCTGCACGGTGGTGCTGTGCTTCTGACGTTGCCAGCCGTTGTAGCCGGACCCGTCGTATTCGACCACCGCGGCCCAACGACGCGCCGGGCCCTCGGGCCCGGCGTGGTCGACTGATAGTTGCGAAGCGGAGCCTGTGGTCATCTCAATCCAGAGAACCCAGCAACTCCCGCGCTTCGCTCTGCTGCTCCGGATTGCCGGCTTCGATCAGCTCTTCGAGGATTTCACGGGCACTGGCCGCATCCTGCATGTCGATGTAGACGC
>JBJHAZ010000329.1:0-2892 GCA_050485225.1 Gammaproteobacteria bacterium | reverse complement strand
GTCGGTGCGCCGCTCAGCGGCGCCAGAACATGGGCGTCAGCACCACCAGCAGAGTGAAGACCTCCAGCCGCCCCAGCAGCATGGTGCCGCTCAACAGCCACTTGGCGAAGGGGGTGATGTCGCCGTAATTGGCGGCCACGTCGCCCAGGCCGGGGCCCAGGTTGTTGATGGCGGCGGCGGTGGCCGACCAGGCGGTGATGAAGTCCATACCCGTGGCCAGCAGCGCCATGGTGATGATGTAGTAGGCCGCCAGATAGGCGCCGAAGAACCCCCACACCGCATCGCTGACCCGCCCCGAGACGCTGCGGTTGCGCAGCTTGAGTGGCAACACCGCGTTGGGGTGGATCAGCCGGTGGATCTCGCGGATGCCCTGCTTGGCGAGCAGCAGCATGCGCCCCATCTTGATGCCGCCGCCGGTGGACCCGGCACAGCCGCCGAAAAAGGACAGCACGATCAGCAGGAAGGCGGCGAAGGGGGGCCAGGCGCTGAAATTGTCGGATGCAAAGCCGGCGGTGGTGGCGATGGACACCAGCTGGAACAGCCCGTGGTAGAGGCTGTCGCTCCAGCCGTAGGTGCCCGACAGCCACAGAAACCCACACACCAGTACCGCGCCGACGCCGAGGATGGACAGGTAGAAGCGCGCTTCGGGATCGCGCCAGTAGTGGCCGAGGGTCAGCCGCAACAGGGCAAAGTAGTGCAGGCCGAAGTTCATGGCCGACAGCACCATGAAGAACACACACACCATCATGATCGGCACACTGTCGAAATGGCCGATGCTGGCGTCGTAGGTGGAGAAACCGCCGATGGCCACCGTCGAGAAGCTGTGGGCAATGGCGTCGAAGGTATTCATGCCGGCGACGCGGTAGGCGATGGCGCAGGCCACCGTGAGGCCGACGTAGATGCTGAACAGGGCCTTGGCGGTCTGGGCAATGCGCGGTGTCAGCTTGGCGTCCTTCACCGGGCCGGGAATCTCGGTGCGGTAGAGCTGCATGCCACCGACCCCCAGCATGGGCAGGATCGCGATGGCGATGACCACGATGCCGATGCCGCCGAGCCACTGCAGTTGCTGGCGGTAGAACAGGATGGATTTCGGCAGCTCCTCCAGCCCGGACAGCACCGTGGCGCCGGTGGTGGTCAGCCCGGACACCGATTCGAACACCGCGTCGGTGATGCCCACCGGCGTCTCGGCACTGAAGATCAGCGGCAGCGAGCCGAACAGTCCCAGCACCGTCCAGAACATCACGGTGACAAAGAAGCCGTCGCGGGTGCGCATGTCCCGGGTTTCCCGGGCGTAGGGCAACCAGATCAGGGTGCCGATGGAAAACGTCAGGGCAAACGCCAGAAAGAAGGCGCTGATGGTGGTTTCGTCGTAGATCAGCGCCACGATGATCGGCACCAGCATGGTCAGGCTGAAGGTCATCAGCAGCATGCCGAGGATTTTCGCGACGATGGGAAAATGCATGGGGGAAATCCTTGTGCGGGTCGCCGAGGCCGGAGGCTGTCAGAAGAAGGTAAAGCCCACCTGGAACAATTTTTCGATCTCGGGCACTTTTTTCTTGTCCACCACGAACACGATCACATGGTCCTCGGACTCGATTACCGTGTCGCTGTGGGCGATGACGACCTTGCCCTTGCGCACCAGTGCCGCCAATGTCGCACCGGGCGGCGACTTGATCTCCGCAATGGCGCGCCCCACCACCTTGGAGTTGCTGGGATCGCCGTGGACCACGATCTCCAGCACCTCCGCTGCGCCGCGGCGCAGCGAGTGGACGTTGGCGGTGTCACCGCGGCGCACATGGGTCAGCAGCATGCCGGTGGTCACCTGGCGGGGTGAAATGGCCACGTCGATGTCGCCGCCCTGCACCAGGTCCGCGTAGACCGGATTGCTGATCAGGGTCATCACCTTGCGGGCGCCGAGCCGCTTGGCGAGCAGCGAGGCCATGATGTTGACCTCGTCGTCGTTGGTGAGCGCCAGGAATACATCGGTCTTGTCGATGCTCTCTTCCAGCAGCAGGTTCTGGTCGGCCGCCGAACCGTTGAGGACCACGGTACGGTTCAGCTGTTCCGACAGGTACATGCAGCGACTGGCGGAATACTCGATGATCTTGACGTTGTAGTCCCGCTCGATGGCCTTGGCGAGGCGGAAGCCGATGTTGCCACCACCGGCGATCACGATGCGCTTGTAGGCATTTTCAAGACGCTGCATCTCGCCCATCACCGAGCGAATATTTTCCTTGGCGGCGATGAAGAACACCTCGTCGTCCACCTCGATCACTGTGTCGCCCTCGGGAAATATCGGTCGATCGCGACGGAAGATGGCGGCGACCCGGGCATCCACATTGGGCATGTGCTCGCGCAGCGAGCGCAGCTCGTGGCCCACCAGTGGTCCCTCGCGGTAGACCCGCACCGCCACCAGCTGCAGGGCGCCTCCGGCAAAGTCGAGCACCTGCAGGGCGCCCGGCCGCTCCAGCAGGCGGTGGATGTAGTCGGTGACCACCTGCTCCGGCGTGATCAGTACATCGACGGGCACGGCGGCATCGTGGAACAGTCGGGTACGGTACTTGTCTGACACGTAGCTCGCGTCCCGCACCCGCGCGATTTTGGTGGGTGTACGGAACAGGGTGAACGCCACCTGGCAGGCCATCATGTTGATTTCGTCACTGTCGGTGACGGCCACCAGCATGTCGGCGTCCTCGATACCGGCGCGCACCAGGATGTCCGGGTGACTGCCGCGCCCTTCCACCGTACTCATGTCGAGGCGCTCCTGCAGGTCGCGCAGCCGGCCGCCGTCCACGTCGATGAGGGTGATGTCGTTGGCCTCGTTGGTCAGAATCTCTGCGAGCGAGGCGCCTACATTGCCTGCGCCGACGATGACGATTTTCATGGTTGAGG
>JBJHAZ010000328.1:0-2895 GCA_050485225.1 Gammaproteobacteria bacterium | reverse complement strand
CCTCGGTGCGGGCGTGACCCTGGTGGACGTGAGCATCGCCTTCCTCGCCGGCCTGCTGATCCTGCCGGCGCTGTTCGTGGCCCAGGCGCAGGGGGTTGCCGTTCACGACAGCGCCGGACAACTGATCGCGGGGCCGGACCTGATCTTCCAGGTACTGCCCCAGTTGTTCGTCAACATGGGCGATGGCGGGCTGATCGTCTCGGTGGCGTTTTTCGGCCTGCTGACCATTGCGGCGCTCACCTCGGCGATCTCGCTGCTGGAGGCGCCGGTGTCCTACACCATCGAGAATTCGCGCCTGCAGCGCCGCGGCGCCACCTGGCTGGTGGCCGCCATCATCTATGGGCTGAGTGTGGTGATCATCGTCCAGTTCGACCGGCTCTTCGGCCTCGCGGTGAGCCTGGCCACCGAGTACAGCCAGCCGCTACTGGGCATGATGCTGTGCATCTTCACGGGCTGGCTGTGGCACCGCCACCACCTGCTGGAAGAAGTGCGCGCCGGTTTCCCGGACGTGGAAAACCACCTGTTCTGGAAGATCTGGCCGGCCTATGTGAAGTTCGTGTGCCCGCTGCTGATCGCGGCGGTGTTCATTCTGTAATCGGCTTGCCGGCTGCTACCCGAAACCGGCGGCTCAGGTCTCGTCCCCGCAGCTGGCCACCTCACTGTAGAGTCCTTTGTGGCCGTCGCGGCCGTGCAGCACCGCATCGACCCAATCGAACACGTCGGTGGCGGTCTCTTGCCACTTGCGGCGCTGCATCACCAGGTGCGGCCAGTCGTCATCGGTCCATACCGCCACCTGGCCACTGGGGTGCCGCGCCGCCCCGTCACAGACGGAGGCCAGAGGAATGGTGCGGTCCTGCCCGCCCCACAGGTACAGCACGGGAACATCGAGCTGATCGATGCGATCGGTGGCCGCCTGCGCCAGCCAGACCACTTCGGCGTAGGTGTCGGCGCGCACGCGCCGAATCACCCTCGGGTCCTCGGCAAAGCGGGCGGTGGCCGCCGGGCTGAGCACCCCATCGTATTCGGGATCGATGGTAAGGGTCAGTCCCGGCATGAGCCGCTCGACGGCCCCGACACTGAAATCCCAGAAGCCCCGAAACGGCAGGCCACCGCGCAGGCCCGGACCGGACAGGACCAGTGCATCGGGCGCATCGGCCCGACCCAGTGCGACCGCCGCCAGCACCGCCGTCGAAGCACCCATGCTCTCGCCCAGCAGCACCAGCGGCACCTCCGCCCCATAGCGCGCGCGAGTGTCGCGGATCAGGGCCACCGCATCGGCCACCACCTGGTCCCGGTCCTGTACCCGGCCGTTGCCCTTGGGCCACTCGCCGTGACCACGCTGATCGCCGGCCACCAGCGTCACGTCGCGTTCATTCAGCCACAGTGCCAGCTCCTGCCAGGCGAGGCGGTAATCGCGAAAACTGTGGAAGGCCACCACCACGGCGCGGGGCCGCTCCGCCTCCCAGCGCGACACCGGCATCAGTGCCAGGCGCTCATCCACCGGCGCGTCAAGGGGCAACGAGAGCCCCGCCCGGGGCGATGAGCTGCAGCCGGTGACCAACGCGACCAGCAAACACAACCACAGCCTTGCCATCCTCACCCATCACACTCCCGACGCGTAGCGAAGGTGGCGCAACCGCACGCCGAGCAGGGCGAGCACCCCCACATAGACGGCAAAACCGGCACCACACACCAGCGCCATGCCCCAGGCGCGCTCGAGCCAGCCGGCATCGACCCAATCGATCAGGTTGCGACCCCAGAACCACAACACCAGTCCCATGGCGCCGTTGGCCACCAGCATCTGCGCGGCAAAGCGCCCCCAGCCGGGCTGGGGCACGAACACACCGGTCACCTTCAGGCCACGCCACAACAGCCCGGCGTTGATCAGCGCCGATAGGGCCGTGGCGGTTGCCAGCCCCACATGACCGATCTGCCAATAGATATGCAGCGGCACCGCAAAGACCACGTTCAGCACCATGTTGCTGACCATGGCCACAATACCGATCTTCACCGGCGTGACCATGTCCTGCCGGGCGTAGTAACCCGGCGCCAGCACCTTGATCAACATGAACACCACCAGCCCGGCGCTGTAGGCCATCAGGCTGTAGGACGCCATGGTCATGTCGCGCAGGGTCATCACGTCGCCGTAGTAGAACAGCGTCAGCAGGATCGGCAGGGCAAGAATCATCAGTGCGACGGCGGCGGGAATGGCGATCATCAGCACCACCCGCAGCGCCCAGTCCAGAATGCGGCTGAACTGCTCGGCGGATTTGGCGGCGTGCTGGCGCGACAGGTTGGGCAGGATCACCGTGCCCAACGCCACCGCGAACACCCCCAAGGGCAGTTCCGCCAGCCGGTCCGAGTAGTACAGCCAGGAGACACTGCCGGCGGGCAGGAAGGAGGCGATGACCGTATCCAGCAGCAGGTTGATCTGACTGACGGACACGCCGAACAGCGCGGGCACCATCAGCTTGAGAATGCGGCGCACCCCGGGGTGGTGCCAGTCCATCACCGGCGTGGGCAGCAGGTGGATCTGCTTCAGAAACGGCAACTGGAACAGCAGCTGCACAGTGCCCGCCGCCAGCACGCCCCAGGCCAGTGCGTACACCGGCTCCTCGAACCAGGGCGCGGCCACCAACGCTGCGGTGATGAGCGACACATTGAGCCAGACCGGCGTGAAGGCGGGGATGGCAAAGCGGTCGTAGCTGTTGAGGATGCCACCGGCCAGCCCGGTCAGGGAAATCAGCAGCAGATAGGGAAAGGTGATGCGAATCAGCTCGCTGGTGGCGGCAAACCGCACCTCGTCGTTCCAGAAGCCGGGCGCAAACAGTGTCGTCAGCACGGGCGCGCCCAGTACCGCCAGCAGTGTCACCAGAATCAGCACCGACCCCAGCG
>JBJHAZ010000327.1:0-2904 GCA_050485225.1 Gammaproteobacteria bacterium | reverse complement strand
GCCGGCATTGCGGCGCTAGTGGCGATCCTGCGGACGCTGTTTCGGCGGCGTGAGGAGCGGGTCGTAACAGCGACCGGTGAAGTGTCGGTCGGTAACTTCTATTCGGATCTGGTGCGCGCCATCGTGCGCGTGATGCTGCCCGTGGCCTTCATCACGGCAATGCTGCTCGCCTGGCAGGGCGTGCCCAACACCTTTGAGGGTGTGCAGGTCGCACACCCCATCGATAGCAGTGCGGAACTTGCCGAGCAGCGCATCCCGGTCGGCCCGGTCGCGCCAATGGTTGCCATCAAGCAGGTGGGCACTAACGGCGGCGGCTGGTACGGTCCCAACAGTTCGGTGCCGCTGGAAAACCCGACGCCGGTGTCCAACTTCGTCGAGACCATCGCCATTGTGCTGATTCCCATGGCGCTGGTGATCATGGCCGGCTATTTGACCGGCCGGCGGCGTCTGGCGCTGTCCATCTTCGGCGTGATGCTGACCATGTCGATAGTGCTTGTGGGGATAAATATCTGGTCCGAGAGCCAGCCTAATGCCGCCTTTGCCGGTCTCGCGGCCGATGGCCCGAACCTGGAGGGCAAGGAAGTGCGCTTCGGTGCCACGGCCACGGCGCTTTGGGGCAGCTTCACCACCCAGACGTCCAATGGCTCGGTGAACGGCATGCACGACTCCTTCAATCCACTGGGTGGCGCCACCGAGCTGATGGGTATGTTCATCAACGCCACCTTCGGCGGCGTCGGTGTGGGGCTCATCAACTATCTGTTGTTCCTGCTGCTCGCGGTGTTCCTCGGCAGCCTGATGGTGGGCCGCTCGCCGGAACTGTACGGCCGGGCGCTGGAGGCCAAGGAGATGAAGCTGATCTCCATTGCCCTGTTGATTCAACCCCTGCTGATCCTCGGTCTGACCGCTTTCGCGGTGGCGATTCCCGCCCTGGCGCAGAACTCCAACCCCGGTTTTCACGGGCTGAGCCAGGTGCTCTACGAGTACACCTCGGCGTTTGCAAACAACGGCTCCGGATTCGAGGGGCTGGGTGACGACACCGTCTGGTGGAACGTCAGTTGTGCTGTGGCGCTCATCATGGGGCGGTTCATCCCGATTCTAGTGCCGCTGGCGGTGGCGGCCTACCTGGCTGGCAAGCGGGTCGCGCCCACGACCTCGGGCAGCCTGGTGGTGGAGACGCCGACCTTCGCAGTGCTGACCCTGGCCGTGATCGTGATGTTCGCGCTGCTCAGCTTCTTCCCGGTGCTGGCTTTGGGGCCATTCGCCGAGTTCCTGTCACTGGTCGGCTAATCGTCTGGAGAGCACTTTCATGAAACATGAGCACAAGCAAGTGACGTTACTGGACGCCCCTACCCTGGCCCGTCTCACCGGTGAATCGGTGCGGCGGCTCCACCCACGCTGGCTCTCGCGCAACCCTGTGATGCTCGTGGTCAGCGTCGGCGCTCTGGTGACCCTGTGGTTGACCGGTGTCGAGATCGCCGCCGGCCGCCCTTGGGGTTTCGATTTCGCCATTACGCTTGTCCTGTTGTTCACCGTGCTCTTCGCCAACGCCGCCGAGGCGCTGGCGGAGGCGCGGGGCCGGGCGCAGGCCGAGAGCCTGCGCTCCACACGCGAGCAACTCGTTGCGCGCCGACTGAAGGGCGATAGTGAAGAGGACGTGCCCGCAACGGCGCTGCGCAAGGGCGACCGCGTGCGCGTGCGGGCGGGTGAGCTGATTCCCGCCGACGGCGAGATCGTCGAAGGGGCCGCCAGCATCAACGAGTCGGCGGTCACTGGCGAGTCGGCGCCGGTGCTGCGCGAGGCGGGCACGGACAACAGCGGCGTCAGCGCCGGCACCAAGCTGCTTTCCGACAGCATCCTCGTCGAAGTGACGGTGGAATCCGGGCAGTCGCTGTTGGATCGCATGATCGCCCTGGTGGAGAGCGCCAAGCGCCAGAAGACGCCGAACGAGATCGCGCTCACGGTGCTTTTGGCGGCACTGACCATCGTGTTCCTGATCGTCGTGACGACCCTGGTGCCGTTCGCCCGGTTCGTCGGCAGCGAGGCGACAGTCCCGGTGTTGGTGGCGTTGCTGGTTTGCCTCATCCCCACCACCATCGGCGGGCTGTTGCCGGCCATCGGCATCGCCGGCATGGATCGCGCCATGCGCGCCAATCTCATCGCCAAGTCTGGCAAGGCGGTGGAAGTGGCCGGTAACATCGATACCCTACTGCTGGACAAGACCGGCACCATCACCCATGGCGACCGCCAGGCCACCGACTTCCTGCCACTGACCAACATCATCCCCGAGCGGCTGCGCGATGCCGCCCTGATCGCATCGCTGGCCGATCCGACCCCGGAAGGAAAATCCATCACCGCGTTGGCCCGGAACCAGGGCGCGCTTATCGAGGCAGACGACGACGCGCGTTTCCTGCCGTTCTCCGCCAAGACCCGGCTTTCCGGCGTAGACCAGCCGGACGGCCGGCGCATTCGCAAAGGCGCGCCGGATGCCATTCGGCGCTTTGTCACCGAGAACGGCGGCAGCTACCCCGATGAGGTAACCGCACTGGTGGAGCGCGTGGCTCGCGGTGGTGCCACCCCGCTCGTGGTCGCAGAAGACAAGCGGGTGCTCGGCGTCGTGCCGCTGTCCGACATCATTAAAGCGGGGATCAAGGAACGTTTTCAGCGCCTGCACGCGATGGGTGTGCGCACCGTGCTGATCACCGGCGACAATCCACTCACCGCCGCGGCGATCGCCGCCGAGGCCGGCGTCGAGGACTACATCGCCGAGGCCACGCCGGAAGAAAAACTGGAGTACATCCGGCGCGAACAGGCAGAAGGGCGGCTGGTGGCCATGATGGGTGACGGCACCAACGACGCCCCGGCTCTGGCGCAAGCGGACCTGGGACTGGCCATGAACTCCGGCAC
>JBJHAZ010000326.1:0-2918 GCA_050485225.1 Gammaproteobacteria bacterium | reverse complement strand
CTGGCCGAATCCATCCGCATGCACCCGGACCAGGAGACCCTGAAGTCCATGATGGTCGAGGCGGGTTTCGACAACTGCAGCTACCACAATCTCACCGGCGGCGTGGTGGCCCTGCACCGGGGGTTCAAGGCGTGATCCTGGGGACCCTGCAGCAATCGGCCCTCAGCGCCGCGGAGCAGGTCATCCATACCGCGCTGCAGTACGATCCGGCGGCCTGCCGGGAAATCGCCGAGCTGGACGGCAAGGTGGTGTTGCTGACCTCCACCCTGCCGCCCATGACCCTCTACCTGGTGCTGGCCGGCGGTCGCATTCATCTGCACAACCACTGGGAAGCGGCGCCGGACACGACCCTGCGCGGCACCCTGCCGGCACTGGCGGCGGTCGCGGTCAGGGGCGGCGATCGCCTGAGCCTCGCCAACAGCGGTGTCACCGCCAGCGGCGACGAGGACGTGCTGCGCCGCGTCAGCCGCATGCTCAAGCGGCTCGATATCGACTGGGAAGCCCTGCTGGCGGAACTGATCGGCGACGTACCGGCCCACATGGTCGGCCAGTCGGTGCGCTCGGCCACCGCCTGGGGGCGGGACAGCGGCCAGCGGGTCAGCCGCCGGGTGCAACTCGCGGTCACGGAGGAGTTGCGCCTGCTGCCCGGACGGGCCGAAGTGGATCAGTGGCGCGGCCAGGTCAACCACCTGCGCCAGGATGCCGACCGACTGGCGGCCCGTCTGGCACGCCTGCAGCGCCGCGCCCGCAGCGACGGAGATACCTGACGCCATGATTCGCCTTCGCCGCCTGTTGCGCATTGCGCGGGTCTTCCGGCGCCACCGCCTCGATACCTTCATCCCGCTCGAGCAGCTGCCCTGGTCGGCTCGGCTGCTGCTGCAACCCATCACCCTAGGCAAGCCCCCGGCCCAGCCCCGGGGACTGCGTCTGCGCCTGGCACTGGAGGAATTGGGACCGATCTTCGTCAAGTTCGGCCAGATCCTGAGCACCCGCCCCGACCTGATTCCGGCGGATGTGGTCGCCGAGCTCGACCATCTGCAGGACAATGTGGCGCCCTTCGACAGCGCAACCTTCATTGCCATCGTGGAAGACGCACTGGGCGCGCCGGTGGACGAGCTGTTCGCGCGCTTCGACCGCGATCCGCTGGCCTCGGCCTCCGTCGCCCAGGTGCACACCGCCATGCTGTCCGACGGCCGCGAGGTGGTCGTCAAGGCCATCCGGCCCGGCATCGACAAGGTCATCGCCCAGGACATCGCCCTGCTGCAGACCCTCGCCGAGCTGGTGGAGAAATACGCGCCGGACGGCCGACGCCTGCACCCGGTGGAGATCGTCGAGGATTACCGCCACACCATCGAGGACGAGCTGAACCTGCAGCGCGAGGGCGCCAACACGGCGATGCTGCGCCGTCATTTCGAGCACTCGCCCCTGCTGTACGTGCCCGAGGTTCACTGGCCCTACACCAATGAAAAGGTGCTGGTGACCGAGCGCATCTACGCCACCCCGGTGACCGATGTGGCGGCGCTCGAGGCCCAGGGTACCGACTTCAAGGCGCTGGCCGAGCGCGGCGTGGAGATCTTCTTCACCCAGGTGTTCGAGCACAATTTCTTCCACGCCGACATGCATCCGGGCAACATTTTTGTGGATGCGGCCAACCCCCGCGCGCCCCGCTACCTGGCGGTGGACTGCGCCATCATGGGCGCCCTGTCCAACGAGGATCAGTACTACCTGGCGCGCAACATGCTCGCCATTTTCCGCCGCGACTACCGCCAGGTGGCCGAGCTGCACGTCCAGTCCGGCTGGGTGCCGGAGGGCACCTCCATCAACGAATTCGCGGCCGCCATCCGCACCGTCACCGAGCCGGTGTTCGACCTGCCCCTCAAGGACATCTCCTTCGCCGAGATGCTGATCAACCTGTTCCGCACCGCGCGCCGGTTCGACATGGAGGTACAGCCGTCGCTGGTGCTGCTGCAAAAGACCCTGCTCAATATCGAGGGACTGGGTCGGCAGCTGTACCCGGACCTCGACCTGTGGGCCACGGCGCACCCGTTTCTGGAACGCTGGATTCGCGAGCGGTTCCAGCCGGGCACCTTTCTCGAGCAGGTGCGCCGCCACGGACCGGATTGGCTGGAGCAATTTCCCCAGGTACCGCAACTGGTCTTCCAGTCGCTGGAACAGCTGCGCAACCTGGACCACTCCCTCAACCGTCTCGGCAGTGAGGCCAGGCCAACCCGCCAGGCTCGGCGCGGACGGGTGATCGGCGCTGCCAGCATCGGCGCGGGCCTCGGGCTGCTGTTTCCCCACTGGCTCGCCACCCTGAGCGGCAGCGCCGCCGCCGGCGTCGCCCTGCTGGTCATCGGCGCGGGATTGCTCTGGTTGCGTTAGGGAACCTCTTAAAAACTACTGCGCTCGACATCCGGGTCGCCGGCCGGCAATACAGGATGCAACCGGCCACTACCGGTGACATAATGACCCCATTTACCCCCAACGGAATCCGATGACCGACAACACCGCTTTTCTGGACGCCGTCGCCTGGAACGATGCCGGGCTCGCGCCCGCGATTGCCCAGGATCTGCGTACCGGCCGCATCCTCATGGTGGCCTGGATGAACCGGGAATCCCTCGCGCTCACCGCTGCCGAAAACCGCGCCGTCTACTGGTCCCGCTCCCGCCGCAAGCTGTGGCGCAAGGGCGAGGACTCCGGCCACGTGCAGAAGGTTCACGAGATTCGGCTCGACTGCGACAACGACGTGATCGTGCTCCAGGTCGAACAGCTGGGCGGTATCGCCTGCCACACCGGGCGCGAATCCTGCTTCTATCAGGTACTGCGCGACGGCCAGTGGGAGCCGGTGGATCCGGTGCTGAAGGATCCGGAGGAGATCTACCCGTGACCGACAACCGCGACATCGGCACCATTCTTGC
>JBJHAZ010000325.1:0-2919 GCA_050485225.1 Gammaproteobacteria bacterium | reverse complement strand
GCCCAGTACCAGATCGAACTCGCTGGTGCTGGTGGGGATGCGCGGCACCTCGTCGAGGGTCACCTCGGACAGCTTCTGCACCTCGCCGGTGGCCGCGCCGGCGTAGCCGCCGCTGCGCCCCGGGGACGTGGCGCGGGACCGGACGGTGGCACCCAGCCGCACCTCGGACAGGCTGTTCCAGGCACCGCATTCGCCGCATTGGCCCTGCCACTTGGTAAAATCGGCGCCGCATTCGTTGCAGACAAAAGCCGTAACGGGTTTCTTGGCCAAACTCGGAGCCCTCCGAAGGTCCATGCAAAGAGAGGCAGTCTAGCGAACTCTGGCGCGCGAATCCCGCCCGCTGCGGATGGCTCACTAAGCCCCGCCCATCTGTTAAAGTTCTGCCATGTCGCTGATTCCCGAACCACCCCTGTTGTTCTCGCCCACTCTGGCCGCCACCATCGGTCTGGAAGAGGCCATTCTGCTGCAGGTGCTGGACGGCTGGCTGCGCGACGGCGAGGGGGAGGAACGCAACGGTTTTCGCTGGATCGAGGTGCCACAGGCACGGCTCGAACAACGCCTGCCCTTCTGGGGCATCAACGATTTTCGTCGTGTCTGCAACAGCCTGCGCGACAAGGGCATCATCCTGATCGGCGGGGTGCCCTTCGGCAGCACCGCCTCGCTGCGCTACGCGCTCAACGAGCCATCGTCAACGCCAGCAGCGCCGCCGTCGCTCGCGACTCCGCCCCCCCGCTCACCGACGCAGCCGGCCAGTGCCCGTACCATCTCGCCCATCTGGCAGCCGGACGAGGACCTGTTGCGCCAGCTGGCCCAGTACAATATCCCGCGCCACTTCGCGCTGGACCAGGTGCCCGAGTTCGTGACCTACTGGAACGAGCGCGGCGAGAGCCGTTACAGCTGGGGGTCGCGCTTCATCAAGCACGTGCTGCGATTGTGGCGCGAACAGGAGAGCAGCGAGGCCCGTCGCGCCCGCGACCTGCCCATGACCGGCGACTGGCGTCCCGGTCGCGATGCCGTCGACATCCTCACTCGCCAATCGGGCATCAGCCGCAATTTCGTCGAGGACGCCATCCCCGAGTTCGTGCTCTACTGGCGCGAGCGCGGCGAGCTGTGCAGCACCTGGGATTCGCGCTTCGTGCTGCACGTCAAGCGACAGTGGGCGCGCTTCTCGGCGGCGCTGCAAGTCGACTCCGAGCCGCGCCCGATACCGGACGACTGGCAACCGGACCCCACTGTCTACGAGGTGCTGGAGCTGGCCAACATCGACCGTCAGTTTGCGCAGGAGACCCTGCCGGAGTTCGTGCTGTTCTGGCGCGACAGCGGCCGGGTACAATCATCCTGGAACACCCGCTTCCTGCAACACGTCAAGCGCGAGTGGGCGCGCCGACAGGAAAACACCGCTCTGGAGCCAAATCATGGTCAAGCAAGCCGGCCACAACAGGCCGTCCGCACCCGGGACCGAAGTCTCGAACAGGACCTCCTCGACCGCAGCTGGGCCGAGTGAAACACCGCTGCCGGAATTGATCGACACCATCAACCAGGTGTTCACCCTGTTTCGGCTCAACTATCACAACCAGTACTACGCCGCCTGGCCCGGCGACTCCGAGCTGCGCCAGATCAAGAAACTCTGGCTGGAGGGGCTGCGCACGTTCAGCCCGGAAGTGATCCTGCGCGGCGCCCGCAAGGCCATCGAGGACAGCACCTACCTGCCCAACCTGAGCACCATGATCGAGTGCTGCCGCGACAGCGACCGCAGTCTGCCCACCACCCGCGAAGCCTACCTGGAAGCCTGTCGGGCCACCTCACCCAAGGCCGGCTGGCCCTGGAGCCACCCGGCGGTGTATCACGCCGGGCGGGCCACCGGCTGGCGCACCCTTGCCAGCGAGTCCGAGTCCTTCAGCTACCCGCTGTTCAAGGAGCAGTATCGGCGCATCAAGGAGCAATTGCTGCGCGGCGAGACCGTCGCCTATCCCGAGGCTCCCGCCCTTCCCGAACCCGAGCAGCCGGCGCTGGACCGATCGGAACAGCGCCTGCGTCTTGAAGCCATGAAGAAGGATCTGGGCCTGCACGCCGGCGACGGCGAACGCTGACGGGCGGCTGTCCGCCCGCCGTCACGGCTCCGGCATCACGCCTCTTTCTTCTGGAACAGATGCACATCCCGCTGCGGGAACGGGATGGAGATGCCTTCCTGGTCGAGACGCTTCTTGATGTTTTCCGTCAGATCCCAGTACACACCCCAGTAGTCGTCACTGTTGACCCAGGGGCGCACGATCAGGTCGACGCTGCTGTCGCCCAGGTTGGTGACCTTGATGTTGGTGGCCGGTTCGGCCAGTACGCGCTCATCCTCGGACACCACCTGCGCCAGTACGGCCTTGGCCTTGTCGATGTCGTCGCCGTAACTGATGCCTATGACCAGATCGACGCGCCGGGTGGGATTGGCCGAGTAGTTGACGATGTTGCTGCCGGTGATCTGGCTGTTGGGAATGATCACCTTCTTGTTGTCCGGCGTCTTCAACTCGGTATTGAAGATCTGGATCCTTTCCACGGTACCGGCGGTACTGGCCGCTTCGATGTAGTCGCCGATCTTGAACGGGCGCAGCAACAGGATCAGGAACCCCGCCGCGAAGTTGGCCAGCGAGCCCTGCAGTGCCAGGCCGATGGCCAGGCCGGCGGCACCAATCACCGCGATGAAGGAAGCGGTCTGAATACCCACCTGGCTGAGCGCCGCGATGACCACGAACACCAGCAGGCCATAGTGGACCAGGCTGCCGACGAAGTTCTCGATGGCCGGATCCACATGGCGTTTCTGCATGACTTTCTGTGTCGCCTGAGCCACCTTCTTGGCCAGCCACCAACCGACCGCAAGGATGATAAAGGCCGCCAGCACCTTGACCCCGTAGAGGGCGATGTAGGCCCCGA
>JBJHAZ010000324.1:0-2936 GCA_050485225.1 Gammaproteobacteria bacterium | reverse complement strand
GCTCCCAGCGACGCAACCTCACGGCGGCCCGTCAGGCCTGCCTCAACGGCGTCAAGCGGGTCCATCTGGTCACCCACGCCAGCGACGAAGGCCTGCTGCGCGAGCTGTTCACCCGTGTGGGCAGCGGCACGCTGGTACTGCGCGACAGCAACGAGGTGATACGCCCGGCCACCATCGACGACGTGGGCGGTATTCTGGAGCTGATTTCACCGCTGGAAGAACAGGGTGTGCTGGTCAAGCGCTCGCGAGAACTGCTGGAAATGGAGATCGACCGTTTCAGCGTGATGGTGCATGCCGAAGGCATGATCGTCGCCTGTGCCGCGCTCTATCCGTTTCCCGACGGGCAGGCCGGCGAGCTGGCCTGCGTGGCGACCCACCCGGACTTTCACCGCCAGGGGCACGCCTCCCGGTTGCTGGAGCACATCGAGCAGCAGGCCCGCACCCTGGGCCTGGAAAACCTGTTCGTGCTGAGCACCCAGACGGGCCACTGGTTTCGCGAGAAGGGCTTTACCGACTCGAGCCTCGAGGAGCTGCCCGAGAGCAAGAAATCGCTGTACAACTACCAGCGTAAATCGCGGATTTTCGTCAAGCGCCTGTAGCGGCACCCGCGGCGAGATCGCGGCGCAGCTGGTCGAGCACCTTGATATCCGTCGGGAAGCACAGCCGTTGCGGCAGGCTGTCGAGGTCGAACCAGTCCACCGCGGCCAGGTCATCGCGGGCCTCGAGATCGCCCTCCAGCACCTCGGCCCGAAACCAGATGCCGACGGTGTTCAGGCGCGGGTTGTGGAAGTTGGTGTGGGTCGCATACACCGCGCCGGTGCGGATAGCCAGTCCCGTCTCCTCGAGAAACTCCCGCTCCGCCGCCGCGCGAACCTCCTCGCCCAGATCCACATAGCCGCAGGGAATGCACCAGTCGCCCTGATAGATACCGCGTGCCCGCTGGCCGAGCAGAATACGGCCGTCGTCATCGAGCAGGATCACCGCCACACCCACGGCGGGGTTGCGCCAGTGGATGAACTGGCAGGATGGACAGGCGGGCCGCACACAGTGGCCCAGGTCGCGCTCGGCCAGCGGACTGGCGCAAAAGGGGCAGTATCGAAAGGCTTCGGTCATCACGTATTCCCGGCACAACAGAGCCGGATACTATGAAGAAAGCGACGCCCGAGTGCCACCCCGCTCAGTGCTGCAATACCACCAGCAGGGTCACCAGGTTGGTCAGCAGCAACAGCACCGCCAGCCATTTCCAGAACACGACCGGGTCGATCCGGCCGGCGAGGGGTTCCCGCCGTACCTCCAGCTCCGGGTTGGGGCGGCGAATGTCCTGCGCCAGCTCGGACAGCGCCGGATAGCGATCGTCCGGGTCGATGCTGAGTGCGCGGCGCATGGCCCCATCCAGCCACACCGGCACCAGCGGGTTGAGCCGGTAGCTCGGCGTGTAGCGCAGCCGGGCAAAATCCCTGGCCGAAGTGCATTTGTGGAACGCCTCGCCGTAGGGATGGGCGCCGGTGAGCATCTCGTACAGCAGCACCCCCAGCGAAAACTGATCGCTGCGGGGCGACACCGGGCCGTCGAGCAGATATTCCGGCGCGCAGTAATCGCGGGTGCCCAGCTCGCGGTCCTGACTGAGGCGATGCCGGATCTCGCCCACGCCCGCCACATGGCACGACCCGAAATCGATGATCTTGACGCCCTGGTCCGAGTAGATGATGTTGTCGGGCTTGATGTCCTGGTGCAGCACATCACGGCGGTGGAAGGCGCGCAGGCCGGAAATGACCTGCAGGGCGATGTTCTGGGCATCCACCACGGGCAACCGGGTGCGCTCGCGCAGCAGCTGACCCACGGTGGAGCCGGGCACCTGCTCCGTCAGATAGTAGAGGCAGCTCTTGTCGCCCGGCGGGCGGATCACCCGCGCCACATTGCTGCTCACGATCCGGCTACCGACCCACTCCTCCATCAGGAAGCGCTCGATGTAGGCCGGGTCGTCCTCGAAATAGGCCGACGGGGCCTTGAGCACCGCCCGCTGGCCGGTCTCCTTCCGCTCCACCAGATAGACTTCGCTGCGGGCGCTGGCCTGCAGCTCGGACACCACAGCCCAGCCGTCGAGCACCTGCCCCGGCTCCAGCGGCGGTGGAAAGGGCAGGGTACCCACGCTGGCCAGCACATCCTGATGCACCCGCTCGCCGGGGTTCACCACATGGATCACCTGAACGCTGAGATTGTCGTCGCTGCCATTGGCCAGCGCCTGTGCGACCGCCGCTTCGCACAGGTCATCGAGCGAGGCCTCGCTGCCATCCAGCGTCTGCAGCAGGGCGCGCAGATCCCGAAATGTCAGCCAGTCGTGCACCCCGTCGGTGGTGAGCACGAACACATCCCCGGCCCGGGTGTCCAGCCGGTGACAGTCTACATCCAGCCCGGGATCGATACCCAGTGCCCGGGACAGGTAGCGCTGGTTCTCGCCCACCGCCGTGGCGTGGTCCCGGGTGACCTGCTCCAGTTCACCGTCGCGCAGGCGATAGACGCGGCTGTCGCCCACATGGAACACCCAGGCCGTGGACGATTTCAGCACCAGCGCACTGAAGGTGGTGACATAGCCCTTGCAGGCCGAGGCAAACTGCTGCCCCTGCCCATAGAGCCAGCGATTGAGGGCGTTCAACACCTTGCCGGCGGAGGTTTCCACCGACCAGGTATCGTGCGTGGAGTAATAGTCGGACAGGAAACTGCTGACCGCGGTACTGCTCGCCTCGCGACCCGCTTCGGCAGCGCTGACGCCATCGGCAATCACCGCCACCAGGCCCTTGGCGGTCAGTTCGGCCCCCTCGGGAATGCGGATGCCGATGGCGTCCTCGTTGACCGGCTTGCGCCCCGCGCTGGAGTGCTGCCCCACCCGCACCGTCAGGCGCGAGGCCAGATGCTCAAGAGACACGGCGGACACTCCG
>JBJHAZ010000323.1:0-2939 GCA_050485225.1 Gammaproteobacteria bacterium | reverse complement strand
TCGGGGTCGAGCCAGGCCACCCCCAGGCTGGCGGATACCGTCGCCACGCCTTCCTCCAGATGAACCGGCTGGCGCACCGTATCGAGAACGCGCTGGAACGCCGCTTCGCCTTCGGCGTTGCGGAACAATAGCACGAACTCATCGCCGCCCAGGCGCGCCACGGTGTCCTCTTCCCGCAGCAACTTCTGGAGACGATCGGCAATCTCCACCAGCAGCCGGTCGCCCGCCTCGTGGCCGTAGCGATCGTTCACCGGCTTGAAGCCGTCCAGATCCATCATGCACACCGCCAGGCTGGTCCTGTGACGGCGGGCATGGGCCACCGACTGGCGCAATCGTTCGCCGAGCAGGCGGCGGTTGGGAATACCGGTCAGGGCATCGTAATTGGCGATGCGATCCAGCTCCGCCTCGTGCTCCTTGATCCGGGTAATGTCGGTGAAGATCGCCACATAATGCTGCACCTCCCCCTGCTCATCCTGCACCGCCGCAATGGACAACAGCTCGGGGAATATCTCGCCGGACTTGCGCCGGTTCCAGATCTCGCCCTTCCAGGCGCCCTCGGCATTGAGGGTGCGGTACAGCGCCTTGTAGAAACCCGGCCCCTGACGACCGGAACGAAGAATCGACGGCGTCAGCCCGATCACCTCCTCGGCACTGTACCCGGTGATCTCTTCAAACGCCGGGTTCACATCGATAATACGTCGGTTGGCGTCGGTGATCATGATGCCTTCCTGGCTGGCCTCGAACACGCTGGCCGCCAGGCGAATGCGCTCCCGTATCCGGTGAAGCTCGGTAATGTCCCGCACATAGCCGCTCCAGAGCACCGTGCCGTCAGGGCTTCGCGAGGGCGTAGCACTCCCCTCGACCCAGAGCAGGCCGCGCTCCGGATGCAGCACGCGATAGATCTCGTGCCAGGTGGTCATGAACCGGGCGGAGTGGTCGATGGACTCGACAATCCGTTCCAGGTCGTCGGGATGCAGGACCTTGCGCACCGGCCCGGCGTCTTCCCGAACCTCCTCCGGGGTGCAGCCGTAGACCTCCTTCAGGCCCGGGCTGGCATAGGGCAGGCTCGGCTTGCCCTCCGGGCCGACACGGTACTGATACAGCACCCCCGGGACATTGCGGGATATCTCCTCGAAGCGTTGCAGCAGCTCATTGCGCTCGCGCATCAGCTCGTGGCGGCGCGTGGTCTCCAGGTGGGTGCCGAACATCCACAGGGGCCGCCCCTGTTCGTTCCAGGAGAGCACCCGGCCCCGGTCATGCACCCAGATCCAGCGGCCACTGCGGTGGCGCATGCGCACCTCCACGTCGTAGTCCACCTCCTCCCCCCGGAAGTGCCTCTCCAGCGCCGCATCCGAGAGCGGCAGGTCCTCGGGGTGCACGAACTGGCGCCAGGTCTCGACCGACAGCGGCCCGAGGTCCTCGAGCCGATAGCCAAGCATCTCTGCCCAGCGGCGATTGAAAGCGGCCTCCCCGGTTTGCACGTTCCACTCCCAGGTGCCGGCGCGGGTGCCGGCAATAATCCGTTGCAGACGATCGTTGAGGTGATGCGCATTCTGGCGCGACTGACGCAGGCGGCGATTGCCCAGGGCCAGCGCCAGTGCCATCAACAGCACAATGATCGCCGCCGCCAGGCTGATCACCAGCGCGGCGGTATAGCGTTCCCAGACATCGGACCAACCGAACTCCGGGGTGTGGTCATAGGGCGGCTGCCGCAACGCCATCATGGCTTCCTCCACCGGGGTATAGTCGGCGGGAATGGTGAAACCGGCGATCTCGGCCGAGCGGGCCACCGGGTGCTCGGCGTCGATGCCCATCAGCAATGAGGTCACCTGGCGGCTGATATCCTCCGGTGCCTCGGGCAGGGCCACAAAGGCCCATTCCGGGTACAGGCGGGTGGAGACGCGATAGGGGAAACCGGGGTGACTGCGGGGGTTGATGACGGTGAGCTCATCTGCAGTAATCAAACCCTCGCGGATCATCTGCTCGATCACGCCGGTGCGTACAAACCCGGCATCGGCCCGCCCATCCAGTACCGCAGCCAGCACCTGGTCGTGGGGCTGCCCGGTGACCAGGTAATCGAGGGCCTCGGGGTTGATGCCGGCCCGGCTGACCTCCATGGCGGGCGCCGTGTACCCGCCGAGATAGCCAGTGCCCGTGATGGCCACCCGGCGCCCTTTCAGATCGCGCAGATCCCGCGGCCGCTCGTGATCACTGCGACGCACGATCACACCACCGAGCCGCGAGGTGCCCTGATCCCCCTCGCGCACCACCAGCGTCGCCAACGCACCGGACAGCACGTTCCGGCTGCGCAACTCTATATAGTGCACCGGGTTGGTGAAGACATAATGGAGCTCACCCCGCTCAAGGGCCTGCGCCATCTCGGCCTGATCGAGCACTTCGAGCCGCAGCGTCACCTCTCCGCCCAACCCACTGTTCAGGTAGTCGATCAGCGGGGTCCAGCGCTCCTCGAGCAGGGGCCTGGGGCGAAACGCAAACATGCCCACCACCAGCTCGGCCGCCTCATGGGCCTCGGCCGGCCCGGGCTCATCGGCCACCACGCTGATACCGGGCATCCATACCAGCGCCAACAGGCACAGGAGCAGGCACCGCCGGAGCGCAGAAACGCCGGCCCGACCGGGCCGCACCGCCCGCGTCGCTTGGAAAACGTCTGCCAAACTCACCTCGTGGGTCAGAGTGAACACTTGACTGTACTGCCCGCTCACGACCCCCTCAAGACCGCTGGTCAGCAACATCGACCGCCGGGCAGGCCTCTGGCTGCACCTACAGCCTCCAGCACCGCCCAGGCTCACAACCTGACAGCAGCGCCGCCCATAAATTCAACCGCTTGCGAAAAATACCGACGAAAGGGATTGCACAACGGGTTTTTTTGGCTACAGTTGGTAAATGTCGGAAAACCGGCAATAACCATAATGCTGATA
>JBJHAZ010000322.1:0-2957 GCA_050485225.1 Gammaproteobacteria bacterium | reverse complement strand
GCACCAGGTTTTCCGGTGCCGAGGCGCCGGCGGTCACGCCCACCCGGGTCACCCCCTCAAACCAGCCGGGATCAACGTCATCGGGGCCGTCGATCAGATAGGCGGCCGATCCACAGCGCTCGGCCAGCTCCCTCAGCCGGTTCGAGTTGGAACTGTTGGGCGAACCCACCACCAGCACCAGCTCACACTCCAGCGCCAGCTGGCGCACCGCGTCCTGGCGGTTCTGGGTGGCGTAGCAGATATCGTCCTTGCGCGGCCCCTGAATCAGGGGGAATCGGGCCCGCAGGGCATCGATCACCCGCGCGGTATCGTCCATGGACAGGGTGGTCTGGGTGACGTAGGCGAGCCGGTCGGGGTTGCGCACCTGCAGGCGCGCCACATCAGTTTCATCCTCCACCAGGTAGATGGTGCCACCGGCACTGGCGTCGTACTGCCCCATGGTGCCTTCCACCTCCGGATGGCCGTGGTGACCGATCAGCACGCACTCGATGCCATCGCGGCTGTAGCGGGTCACCTCGATGTGCACCTTGGTGACCAGCGGGCAGGTGGCATCGAACACCTGCAGGCCGCGCTCGTCCGCCTCGCGGCGCACGGCCTGCGAGACACCGTGGGCACTGAAGATGACGATGACGTCGTCGGGCACCTCGTGCAGCTCGTCCACGAACACCGCGCCGCGCTGGCGCAGCGTATCCACCACGAACTTGTTGTGAACCACTTCGTGTCGCACGTAGATGGGTGCGCCGAAGCGATCGAGGGCGCGGTTGACGATGTCGATGGCGCGGTCCACGCCGGCGCAGAAGCCGCGGGGATTGGCCAGTTTGATTTCCATGGCGGTAGGTATCAGTGGGTTGTGGCGGGCGCCACTTCGATGATGGCGACGTCGAAGCTTATGGTACGCCCTGCCAGCGGATGATTGAAGTCCACCCACACGGAGCTGCCGTCGATGCGGCTGATCACGCCGGGCAGCTCGCCCTGACCCTTGTCCTCGAAGGACACTATCAGCCCCTCCTCCAGTGCCATCTCCGGGTCGAAAGCACCCCGCGACAGCCGCTGGATGTTCTCCTGCAGATGCAGGCCGAAACCCTGCTCCGGCGGAATCGTCAGGGTGGCACGGCTGCCGGCGCGCAGCCCGAACAGGGCCTGCTCGAAGCCCGGCAACAGGCTGCCGTCGCCCACATCGAAGGTGGCCGGTCGGCCCTCGAAATTAGAGTCGATCAACTCGCCATCCTCGAGGGCGAGGGAAAAATGCAGGGTCACGCGGGTGCCCTCGCTGATTTCGAGATCCTGAAAATCGCTCATCGGGACTCCTGCTGGGCGGGTGGGGTCTGATCATGGTCGGGTGGGGACTGATCGTGGGCGGGTAGGGACTGATCGTCGGACGGCGGGTCCGGCTCGTCGACATGGCGGAAGGACAGCCAGATCATGATGCCGGCACCCACCACGATCGCCGAGTCGGCGATATTGAAGGCGGGCCAGTGATAGCTGCCCACATAAAAGTCCAGGAAGTCGACCACATAGCCGTAGGCCAGCCGATCCCAGAGGTTGCCGATGGCGCCACCGAGTATCAGTGCCAGCGACGCCGACTGCCAACGATCACCGGCCGGCAGACGCCAGATCCAGATCATGATCACCAGGCTCACCAGCACGGCCACACCGGCAAAGAACCACTGCTGCCAGCCGCCGGCGTCACTGAGAAAGCTGAAGGCGGCGCCGGTGTTGTGCAGCAGCGTGAGGTTGAAAAACGGCATCACCGGCACCGGCTGCGCATACACCAAGCTGGCGCTCGCCCAGACCTTGGTGAGCTGATCCAGCAGCAGTACCACCAGCGCCACGCCGTACCACAATGCCAGGTGACGGGCCTTGCCCGGAGCCATCGACATGTCAGGCGTGGACGCGGGTTTCGCCCGCGCCCTCCACGTTATCGACGCAGCGCTGGCACAGTTCCGGATGCGCCTCGATGCCGCCCACTTCCGGTCGATGATGCCAGCAGCGCACGCACTTGGCGTGTTCGCTGGCCTGTACCGCCACGCGCAGACCGGACAGCGGCGACGCCACACCGCCGGACTCGCTGGCCGGCCTGACGGTGGCCGCCGAGGTGATCAGCACAAAACGCAGCTCGTGGCCCAGCTGCTCCAGCAACTCGCGCAGCTCGCCGTCCGCGAAAAGCGTCACCTCGGTATCGAGGGAGCCCTTGATGTGGCCGGCCTTGCGCTCGTCCTCGATCACCTTGTTGACGGCTTCCTTGACCTCCACCAGCCGCTCCCAGCGGGCATCGTCGGACGCGGCAGTCACCTGCTCGTCCAGCGGATACCACTCGGCGGTGAACACCCAGCGGTCACGCTCGCCCGGCAGGGCCGCCCAGATCTCGTCGGCGGTGAAACTCAGGATCGGCGCGATCCAGCGCACCAGCGCCTCGGCCACGTGGTACAGGGCCGTCTGGGCCGAGCGGCGGGGCAGTCCATCGGTTTTACAGGTGTACTGGCGGTCCTTGATGATGTCCAGATACACGCCGCCAAGATCGCGCACACAAAAGTTGTGCAGCTTCTGGTAGATCAGGTGGAACTGGTAGCTGTCGTAGGCAGCGATGATTTCCCGCTGCAGGGTCGCGGCGCGACGGATGATCCAGGCGTCCAGCGCGATCAGCTCGTCCGGAGCCACCGCGTGCTCGGCCGGGTCGAAACCGGTGAGATTGGCGAGCAGAAAGCGCGACGTATTGCGGATGCGCCGGTAGGAATCGGCGGTGCGCTTGAGGATTTCGTCGGACACGCTCATTTCACCGCTAAAATCCGTGGCCGCCACCCACAGGCGCAGCACGTCGGCGCCCAGGTCGTTGACCACCTTCTGCGGCGACACCACGTTGCCCACCGACTTGGACATCTTGCGGCCCTGGGCATCCACGGTGAAGCCGTGGGTCAGTACCGCCTTGTAGGGCGCATCGCCGTTGATGGCGATGGCGG
>JBJHAZ010000321.1:0-2960 GCA_050485225.1 Gammaproteobacteria bacterium | reverse complement strand
CCAAGATCGACATCAAGATCCGCGACGCCATCGGACGGGAATGGCAATGTTCCACGGTGCAGCTGGACTTCAACCTGCCGGAGCGCTTTGGCATGGAGTACGTGGCCGAGGACAACAGCCGCCGCCAGCCCATCATGATCCACCGGGCCCTGCTGGGTTCCGTGGAGCGTTTCTTCGGGGTGCTTATCGAGCACTACGCCGGTGCCTTCCCCCTGTGGCTTGCACCGGTCCAGATCCAGGTGCTGACCATCACCGACCGTCAGGACGATTACGCCCGAAAAGTGGCCGATACCCTTCGAAAACAGGGTCTGAGGGTGGAAACGGACTTGAGAAACGAGAAAATTGGCTTTAAAATTCGCGAGCATACGCTTCAACGCGTCCCTTATCTGCTGGTCCTGGGTGACCGGGAGATGGAGACGAATACCGTGGCCGTGCGCACGCGAGCCGGCGAGGACCTGGGGACGATGGATCTGAACGATCTGACCCGGCGCCTCTCCAGTGAGATCGCGAGCCGCGGCCGTTCTCATTTGGAGGATTAACGTATCAGCGCTGGAAAAGAGACTCGCCTCAACGAACAGATCACCTGCCCCCAGGTCCGTCTCATTGACATGACCGGGGAGAACGTGGGGGTCGTATCCATCGAAGAGGCATTGCGAATCGCCGAAGAGGCTGAGCTGGACCTGGTGGAAATCTCACCCAATGCGGAGCCGCCGGTCTGCCGGGTCATGGACTACGGCAAGTTCAGGTTCGAACTGAGCAAGAAGGCCCAGCAGGCAAGAAAGAACCAGAAGCAGATACAGATCAAGGAAGTGAAGTTCCGGCCGGGAACGGACGAGGGCGACTACCAGGTCAAGCTGCGCAACCTGAACCGGTTCATCAAGGACGGTGACAAGGCCAAGGTCACCATCCGTTTCCGGGGGCGCGAGATGCGCCACCAGGAACTGGGCGCGAAACTGCTGGATCGCATCGAGGCGGATCTGAGCGAAATCGCCGTCGTGGAGCAGCGGCCCAAGATGGAAGGGCGCCAGATGGTGATGGTGTTTACGCCCAAGAAGTGAATACAAGATGCCCACGATCGGCGCCAGGGCGGCCGACGGGGGTTTTAGCGACCCAGGCGGGGCAAACAGGCCCCGCCTTGCAACAGGAGAGCCAACATGCCCAAGCTGAAGACCAACCGGGGAGCCGCCAAGCGGTTCAAACCCACCGGTTCGGGCGGGTTCAAGCGAGCCCAGTCCCACCGGCGGCACATCCTCACCAAGAAGAGCACCAAGCGCAAGCGCCACCTTCGTTCGACCGGCATGATTGCCGAGAGCGACAAGGGTGCCGTGCGCCAGATGCTTCCTCACGCCTAAGGAGAGCCGCCCATGTCACGAGTCAAGAGAGGCGTCACCGCCCACGCCAGGCACAAGAAGGTGCTGAAGAAGGCCAAAGGCTATTACGGTGCCCGCAAGAATGTCTACCGCGTGGCCGTGCAGGCCGTTACCAAGGCGGGGCAGTACGCCTACCGGGATCGCCGCCAGCGCAAGCGCCAGTTCCGCGCCCTGTGGATCGTGCGCATCAACGCCGCGGCCCGTCAGTTCGACCTGTCCTACAGCCGCCTGATGGACGGCCTGAACAAGGCCGGCGTGGAGATCGATCGCAAGGTGCTGGCCGATCTGGCGGTGCACGATATCAACGCGTTTGGGCAGGTTGCCGAAAAGGCCAAGGCTGCCCTGGCGGCGTAACGTCCGCGCGCGCTTTGACCGGCACCCGCGGGTGCCGGTGGATGCTCGACAAGGGGAAAGGCCTGGCCTTTCCCCTTTTTTGTTTTCAACCTGACGGAGATCTGCCGTGGAGGAACTCCAGAACCTGACCCGCGAGGCCCTCGCCGCCATTGACGCTGCGGGCGATACCCAGGCCCTGGACGCCCTGCGGGTGCACTACCTGGGCAAGAAGGGTGTGCTGACCGAGCAGCTCAAGGGCCTGGGCAGACTGCCGGCGGAAGCGCGTCCTGGCGCCGGCCAGGCCATCAACCGGGCCAAGCAGCATGTCAGCGAGGCACTGGTCGCGCGGCTTGAGATGCTCACCTCGGCCGAGCGCCAGGCACGCCTGGCTGCCGAATCCGTGGATGTGACCCTGCCGGGCCGCCGTCAGCCCGTGGGCGGCCTGCATCCGGTGACCCGTACCATCGAGCGCATCACCGGGCTGCTGGGGCGCCTGGGGTTCCAGGTGGTGGAGGGGCCCGAGGTGGAGGACGACTACCACAACTTCGAGGCCCTCAACATCCCTGCTCACCATCCGGCCCGGGCCATGCACGATACCTTCTATTTCGATGCGGGAACCCTGCTGCGCACCCATACCTCGCCGGTGCAGGTGCGGGTGATGGAAACCGGCAAGCCACCGTTCCGGGTCATCGCCCCGGGGCGGGTATACCGTTGCGATTCCGATCTCACCCATAGCCCCATGTTTCACCAGGTCGAGGGTTTGCTGGTGGATGAAGGTGTCACCTTCGCTCATCTGCGCGGGGTGCTCGATGCATTCCTGCAGGCCTTTTTCGAGCAGTCGGCGCTCAAGACGCGCTTTCGACCTTCCTATTTCCCGTTTACGGAGCCCTCCGCGGAAGTGGATATCCAGTGCGTGCAGTGCGCGGGGGAGGGTTGTCGGGTGTGCAGCCAGACCGGCTGGCTTGAGGTCATGGGCTGCGGCATGGTGCACCCCAACGTGTTCTCCCAGGTGGGCATCGACAGCGAGCGCTACACCGGCTTCGCCTTTGGCCTGGGCGTGGAGCGTATGGCCATGCTGCGCTATGGCGTCAATGATCTGCGGCTGTTCTTCGAGAACGATATCCGCTTCCTGCGGCAGTTTGCATGATAAAAATTAAAATTATTTTTTCTATAAAAATAATATGTTAGTTAATTTTATTAATTTTATTTATTAAATATGAGCAGATCTCATGTACCTTGTCCATCTCAGTATCAGAG
>JBJHAZ010000320.1:0-2978 GCA_050485225.1 Gammaproteobacteria bacterium | reverse complement strand
GCATTAAAAAAAACGGTCCTCAATCTATCGGCAAGTCCCGAGGAGGCTGGACCACCAAAATTCACATGGTTGCGGCCGGCCACAATCGAGCCGTAGCGTTTTCGTTGTCCCCGGGTCAGGCTGGCGATGCTCCGGAAGGCCGGAAGCTCCTGAAGGCGCTTGAAAACTGTGGCTGGGACGGTGCCAAAGTGATCATGGATAAAGCTTACGAAGGCGATGAAACGCGTCAGTTGGTCTTCGATTTGGGCATGGAGCCGGTAGTGCCACCGAAGCGAAACCGTCTGACCCGCTGGGAGTACGATCGAGAGTTGTACAAGAAGCGCAATGAGGTCGAAAGACTGTTTCGCAGGCTCAAGGGCTTCCGCAGAATCTTCTCTCGATTCGATAAGCTCGATGTGGTGTTCAAGTTCTTTATTCATTTTGCACTGATCGTCGATACACTATTTAGTGTGAACAGGCCCTAGCTCAACCGCCCTGGCCTTGAACTCATTGGTGTATCGCCACGTCTTTTTTGGTTGCGTGTATCTTGGCATTGACAGACTCCTCGTTAGATTGAGGTGTCCGTTCTAGCGGGTGAAGTTCACCGCCCCATATGGAAGGTTGTCAGCCAGTCCCATCACCCCGAGGTCTGCCAGCTCTCTGTGCCCCGCTCAGGGACGGTGGCGACCTATAGCCAGGGCAGGGACTCATGGGTCACCGATTGGCTTCCACCGCGACCGTTCTAGCGAACCAGCGCGGGTTCGCCACAGCCCCCCCTAGTCCCAGCGATCCGTCACCGCCCCTTCGGAGGCCGATCGTACATTCCTCGCAAACTTGGCGAGCACACCACGGGTATATCGCGGTGCCGGCTGCTCCCACGCCGCCAGGCGCCGGGAAATCTCGGCATCGTCCACCTGCAGGGTGATTTCGTCCTGTTCGGCGTCAATAGTGATGCGGTCGCCATTCTCGACAATGGCAAGCGGACCGCCCACAAAGGCCTCCGGCGCGATATGGCCAACCACAAAACCGTGGCTGCCTCCCGAAAAGCGCCCATCGGTAATCAGCGCCACCTGGTCACCCAACCCGCGACCCATGATCGCCGAGGTGGGCGACAGCATCTCGCGCATGCCGGGGCCACCCCTGGGGCCCTCGTACCGAATCACCAGCACCTCGCCGGCCTGTACCGTACCGTCGAGGATGCGGGCCATGGCCTCCTCCTCGGAATGAAAAACCCGCGCGGTACCGGAGAACCTCGTGCCTTCCTTGCCGGTGATCTTGGCAACCGAACCGGCCGGCGCCAGATTGCCGAACAGGATGCGCAAGTGGCTATCGGTTTTTATCGGATTGCCAAAGGGCCGGATAATCGCCTGACCTTCGGGGTAGTCCTCGACTGTCGCGAGGTTCTCGGCGACGGTGGTGCCGGTGACGGTGAGGCAATCGCCATGCAGCAACCCCTCGGTCAGCAGGCGCTTCATCAACGGCTGGATACCGCCGATCTCAATCAGCTCCGACATGAGAAAATGGCCGCTGGGTCGCAGATCGGCGACCACCGGCGTGCGTTTGCCCAGCCGCACAAAGTCGTCCAGGGATATCTCGACACCCACCGAATCGGCCATGGCGATCATGTGCAGTACTGCATTGGTGGAGCCGCCCAGCGCGATGGTCACGGTGATGGCGTTCTCGAAAGCCTCACGCGTCATGATGTCCCTGGGCGTGATGTCGCGCTCCAGCAGCCGGATGACCGCCTCGCCGGCCCGGCGACAGTCGTCAACCTTGCTGCGCGAGACCGCCTCCTGTGCCGAGCTGCCGGGCAGGCTCATTCCCAGCGCTTCAATCGCCGAGGCCATGGTATTGGCCGTGTACATGCCGCCACAGGACCCCGGCCCGGGAATCGCGGTCCTTTCGATATCGAGCACCTCCTCCTCGGTGACCGCTCCCCTCGCGTGACCGCCCACCGACTCGAACACGGAAATGATATCGGTTCGATTCCTCCCCGGCCTGATCGTACCGCCGTAGACAAACACCGCAGGACGGTTGAGCCGGCCAAGCGCCATGAGACAGCCGGGCATGTTCTTGTCACAGCCGCCAATCGCCACAATGCCGTCAAAGCCCTGGCAACCGGCCACCGTCTCGATGGAGTCGGCAATCACTTCCCGGGACACCAGCGAGTACTTCATGGCCTCGGTGCCGTTGGCAATGCCATCCGAGATGGTGATGGTATTGAAAATCACGGCCTTGCCGCCGGCTCCGTCAACACCCGTGGCGGACTCCTCGGCAAGACGATTGATGTGCATGTTGCAGGGGGTCACCATGCTCCAGGTCGAGGCGATGCCGACCTGGGGCTTGCGAAAATCGGCGTCAGCAAAACCCACAGCGCGCAGCATGGCCCGAGCCGGTGCTTTCTGAATGCCGTCCACCAGCAAGCTGGAGTGACGACGTCCGGATTCTTTGTTCATGGAACGACCTCCTGGATACCGATGGCTGACCTGTCGGAGTAAGCGTGGGTAGGAGGGGGGCGCGCAAGCAGTATTGCAGAGGCGTTTTGAGGTTGCAAAACCGACGTACCCGAGCTCCCGGGGACAAGCTTTATCGAGTGCGGCATCCTCATCAGCTTCGCGCCCGCCACGAGGGAGACACCCGCCGACGGTTGAGGAAAACATTCCACCGCTCATTCCCGTCCCGCCAGCAGCGTGGTGACAGGGGGTTTACTTCCCGGAAACCGATACTGTATATTTATACATATACGAGAAGCAGACCACCGCACAAGGAAAGGCGCAAGCGAATACCGGAGCCCTCCCACTGCACCACAGAGGGCTTGGCAATACCGGTCAATACATTGCTTCAAGGATGAATGTGCAGCACGGATCGCACGAGACAGTGGTGCCCAATCCTCCCTCTGAAGGAGCCATCAAGATGTTGCTACGACGCCTGCAAACCATGGTCGACCACGATGCCCGGACGCTCGTCTGGGTCCAAGTCGCCTGTGATTGCCAGACCGA
>JBJHAZ010000319.1:0-2990 GCA_050485225.1 Gammaproteobacteria bacterium | reverse complement strand
ACGCCGAGATAATTGTCGAACCAGGAATCGATGATCAGCGCCTGCAGAGGGGCATCGAGATTGCCCTCCGGCGGCGGTACCCGCGCGACGATCTGCTCGAGCACATCCTCGATGCCAAGCCCGCTCTTGGCGCTGCAACGCACCGCGTCCTCCGCCTCGAGGCCAATGATCTCCTCGATTTCGGCGATCACCCGCTCCGGCTCCGCCTGGGGCAGATCCATCTTGTTGAGGACCGGCAACACCTCGAGCCCCTGGGCAATGGCGGTGTAGCAATTGGCCACCGACTGGGCTTCCACACCCTGGGCGGCGTCCACCACCAGCAGGGCGCCCTCGCAGGCCGCCAGCGACCGGGACACCTCATAGGAAAAATCCACATGTCCCGGCGTGTCGATGAAATTCAGCTGGTAGGTTCTGCCGTCAGCGGACTGGTAGTCCAGCGTTACGCTCTGGGCCTTGATGGTGATCCCACGCTCGCGCTCGATATCCATCGAATCGAGCACCTGTTCGGCCATCTCGCGCTGGGTGAGCCCGCCACAGACCTGAATGATGCGGTCGGCGAGTGTGGACTTGCCGTGATCGATGTGGGCGATGATGGAGAAATTGCGAATATGGCTGAGGTCGGACACGAGGGTTTCTGACTGCCTGATGATGGGTAGGAGACAAGGCTGCGCCGCCGGTCAACACCGGATCGGGCCAGAGCCTGAAAGGCGCACAGTGTAAAGGAAAGCGGCCGCAAGTTCCATGCGGCCGCTGGGCGTGCGACGGGTTCCGAAGCGCTCTGCCGCGCAACGGAAAGCCAGGGTCAAGGGTCGATCTGCAAGGTCCGGAACAGCGCCCTGCCACGGTGATAGAACCGCACTGCGACCGGCTTGCCGGTGGGCAGTGCCGCCTCGATCTCGGCGAAGTCCTGCGGCGTCCGGGGCGGCGGGAAACCCACCACCTCGACGATGATGTCGCCCGGAGCAAACCCGGCCTCGGCCGCGGGCGTGTCCGGATAGACCTGGCTGATCACCACGCCCGCCTCGAGATTGAGACTGGCCAGGGTTTCATTGTCGACTTCCGCCACATCAATGCCGACCCGGCCGCCATTCTGGCCGTCGGGGGTGGCGGACGCGGTCTCACGCTCCTCGCCGGGCAGATCGCCCACCGTTACGTCGAGCGACTGGCGTCGACCCTCGCGGACCACCACCGCCCTGGCGGAGGTGCCCGGCGCCAGCAGGCCGACCACATGGGGCAGCTCGGCGGACTCGCCGATGGTACGGCCGTTGAATTCCACGATCACATCACCGGCGCGAATACCCGCCTGCTGCGCGGGGCTGCCGGGTTCGACCTGCGCCACCAGTGCGCCCTGGGGACGGGGCAGGCCGAGGGACTCGGCCAGATTGCGATCCACATCCTGGATATAGACACCCAGCCAGCCCCGATCCACGCGGCCCTTGTCCTTGAGCTGCTGGATCACCTCATGGGCCACGCTGACGGGAATGGCGAAAGACAGCCCGATGGAGCCACCGGTACGGGTATAGATCTGGGAATTGATACCCACCACCTCGCCACGCAGGTTGAACAGCGGCCCACCGGAGTTACCGGGGTTGATGGCCACATCGCTCTGGATGAAGGGCACGTAGTTCTCGCCGCGCTGATTGGGGATGCTGCGCCCGATGGCGCTCACGATACCCACGCTGGCCGAATAATCCAGGCCAAAGGGTGAACCGATGGCCACCACCCACTCGCCCACCTTGATGTCGCCGGCGTCCGCCAGCCGCGCCACGGGCAGATCCTGCGCATCGATCTTGAGCAGTGCCAGATCGGAACGCTGATCCACACCGACCACCTCGGCGCTGTACTCGCGGCGATCGATCAGCTGTACGGAGATCTGCTGGGCCTCACCCACCACATGGTGATTGGTGACCACATACCCGTCGTCACTGATGATGAAGCCGGACCCCATGGATTGGGCCTGGCGCTCGGGCACGTTGTACTGCTCGAAGAAACGCCGGAAGAACTCGGGCATGTCCTGGTAACCGGGGGGCGGCGCCATACTGCGCCCGGGAACCCGCTCCACCGCGTGAATCTTCACTACCGCAGGGGAGTTTTCCTCGATGAGGTCGGTGAAGTCGGGCAGTCGGGCGGAGACGGCAGCCGAACCGGCAGCCAATACCAGAACCATGAAAAAGCCGTAAACCCTGTTCAACATCAATACACTCCAAAGTTACGGAAAAGACCCATCAAAACGCACGAAGCAGCGCGGCGTAGCGCCAGCCACGCACTCAGGCATCCAGCCGCAGAGCGGTGGCCGACACGGGCGGAAGCTCCCCTTCGACACACTCGACCACCACGGGATGCATCCCCGGGTGATGGCGCCAGCGCCAGCTGACCAGCCGGACCAAAGCACCGCCGGCGACCAGCCCGGCCACGGCGGCAGCGGCCACCAGCCCCTCACGGAGCCCCGCCTGCGCGGCCAGCGCTGCGCCGGCCAACAATCCCAGCACGGGCAGTAGATAGATGAGCAGGGATCCCAGTACCACCGTGTGCATGGGGATCGCCACCACCACTTCGCTACCCGGCCTGACGCGCCCCTGCAGCCCGGAGGGCAACAGCGCCCGCACCGTACCTTCCTGGCGCATCAGCCGCGACAATACGGCCTGACCGCAACCGGACTGGGCCCGGCAGGACTCACAGGCAGATTGCTGGCGAGCGGCCAGCAGCACAGCATCGGCGTGAACCGCAAGGACGGTGGCCTGTTCGTGAACCATGATGAGCCCTGACCGGATGACTTATTGGCGTGGCGACAGTGACAGCCCCACCCGCTGCGCCGTGTGGGGCGGTACTTCACCCACGACACAGATGGCGTATTCCTGATCGTCAATGGACTGACGGGCCAGAAAGGCGACGGTGGCCCCGCGCTGCGCCTGCAGCTCGGGCAGATCCAGGCCCCGCTCGGAGTCCACAAACACCGAGAACACCGCCAGACCATCCGAATACGTCATGAC
>JBJHAZ010000318.1:0-2993 GCA_050485225.1 Gammaproteobacteria bacterium | reverse complement strand
TGCTCGCCTTCGGCACCTTTGCCGCCTACTCGGCCAGCAAATTCGCGGTACTGGGCCTGTCCGAGGCCTTGCGCGACGAGATGGCACCCGCCAACGTGGGCGTTTCGGTGCTGTTCCCCGGCCTGACCCGCAGCCGCATGTCCGAGAGCGACCTGGCCAGCGGCGATATTCCGCAGGACATGGAAAGCGCCATGATGGAGCCGATCTGGCTGGGTCGCGCAGTGGTCAGGGCGATCGAGCAGAACCAGCCGTACATCATCAGTCACCCGGCCTACCGGTCGATGCTGGAGGAACGCTACCGGCAGATACTGGCGGCGTTCGGTGAGCCGGCCCAACCCGGTTACCAGCCGGGGCGCTGAACAGACAGGATCGGACTGCCGGGGGATGGCACCACGGCAGAACGAACCATACGAACGAACTATAGAACTATAGTTAGATCCACCCCATTCACCGGCACAGGGCCGGCACACAGAGGAGAACACAATGTCCAAGGGTATGTTTGATCTCACCGGCAAGGTCGCCATCGTCACCGGTGGCAACAGTGGCATCGGCATGGGCTTCGCCCGCGGCGTGGCCAAGCAGGGTGCCGAGGTGTCCATCTGGGCCCGCTCCAAGGAGAAGTTGGCCAAGTCCAAGGCCGAACTCGAGCAGCTGGGCGCCAAGGTGTCCACCATCGCTGTGGACGTCGGCTCCGAGGAGCAGATCATCGCCGCCTACGATCAAGTCATTGCCGAGCACGGCCGCATCGATGCGGTCTTCGCCAACGCCGGCCTGCCGCCCACCTCGCGATCCCTGCTCGACATGAGCACCGAGGACTATCACAAACTGCTCAACATCAACATGCACGGCGCCTTCTACACCCTGCGCGAGGGCGCCCGCCACATGGTCAAGCGCGCCGAAGCGGGTGAGCCCGGTGGCTCACTGGTGTTCTGCGGCAGCCTGTCCATCTTCAAGGGCATTCCCGGCAAGCAGAACTACGCCGCTTCCAAGGCCGGCATGGCCGCCGCCGTGCGCTGCATGGCGGTGGAATTCGCCAAGTACGGCATTCGCGCCAACACCGTCGCCCCCGGCTTCATCAAGACCGAGATGATGGGCCCGCTCGACCAGATGAGCGACATCGACAAGTACATGGCGTCGAAAATCCCCATGGGTCGTCCCGGCTATGCCGCCGACTTCGAGGGCATCGCCGCCTACCTGGCCAGTGACGCATCCTCGTTCCACACCGGCGACACCATCGTCATCGACGGCGCCGACATGCTGGGCTGAAGCCAGTAGACCAGCAGGCCCACGCCCACTGACCCGGGATTGTCCCGGGTCAGCGTCCACCCGACTGGAGGCAAACATGAAACTGCTCAAAATCCATGACGTAAACGACGTACGCCTCGATCCCTACGAGCGCCCGCCCGCCGGCCCCAAGGACGTGGTCGTCAAGATGAAAGCTTGCGGCATCTGCGGCAGCGACCTTTCCTACATCAAGCACGGCGGTATTCCGACGCCGGGAACCGAAACCGCACTGGGGCACGAGGGTGCTGGCGAGATTCTCGAGGTGGGATCGGACGTGGAAGGCATCAGCGTTGGCCAGCGCGTCATCGTCAACCCGATGCAGACGCCCAGCAACATCGGCAGCGGCGGCCCGGAAGGCGCCTTCACCGAGGAGCTGCTGGTGCGCGAGGCCCGGCTGGGTGCGTCGATCCTGCCGATTCCGGACGACATTCCCTACGATGTGGCCGCCATGTGCGAACCTCTGGCGGTGGCCATGCACGGCGTCAACCGCGCCGAGGTGAAAGCCGGTGACAAGGCGGTGGTATTCGGGTGCGGGCCGATCGGGCTCGGCATGGTGCTGTGGCTGGTGGATCGCGGTGTCGACGTGGTAGCCCTCGATCTGGCTGCCGAACGCCGCCAGCGCGCCCTCGACCTCGGCGCCCAGGCGGCGCTGGACCCCACCAAAGTGGATCTGCGCGCCGAGCTCGCCAAACTGCATGGTGAGGTTCCCTCCTACGGCCGCGTGGGCGTGGGTACCGATGCCTTCATCGACGCCGCCGGCGCGCCCAACATCCTGTCGGATGTGGTCGCCATGGCCAAGTTCCACTCGCGCATGGTCATCACCGCGGCGCACATGAAGCCCATCGAGTTTCCCGTCGGTCGCATGCTCACCAGCGAGATGACCATCACCACCGCCATGGGTTACCCCACCGAAATGCCCGACGTGATTGCCGCCATGCCACGCCTGAAAGACAAGATCGCCGGCATGATCAGCCATCGCCTGTCGCTGGACAACGTGCTGGAAGGGCTGAAGATCGCCGCCACACCCGAGTCCTGCAAGGTGATGATCGAGATTGACGGAGCCGCGCAATGAGCGGTGACAAGCAGACACCCCTCGGCGCACTGGTGACCGCCGGCGACCAGCAGACCGAAGCGGAGCGTATTACCGACACCATCTTCATGGTGAAGGACATCTCCAATGCCTATCTGCTGACCACCGGCGACGGCGATCTGCTGGTCAACACCGGCTTTCTCGGCAATGGCGAGCGCAACCGCAAACTGTTCGAGCCCCACCGCACCGGCCCGCTGCGGCGCATCATCCTGACCCAGTCCCACGCCGATCATTACGGTGCCCTGCCCGAGCAGCTGGAGGAGGGTACCCAGGTCATCGCCGGCGAGGGTTTCAACGACACCGCCGATTATTTCGATCGCCTGGCGCCCTTTCTCGGTCGCCGCTCCGGCAAGTTGTGGGCCTCCATGACCCGTCGCTCCGGGCCACCGCCCACCCCGCCCAAGGTGGTGCCCGACATTTCCGTATCCGACCGCCACACCTTCGAGCAGGGCGGTCGCCGTTTTGAAGTGGTCAAGACACCGGGCGGAGAAACCCTGTGTTCGGTATTCGTGTGGCTGCCCGACGAGCGCATCGTGTTCACCGGCAACCTGTTCGGCCCGGTGTGGCGCGCCATGCCCAACCTGGTCACCATGCGTGGCGACAAGCCCCGGCTGGTGGG
>JBJHAZ010000317.1:0-2999 GCA_050485225.1 Gammaproteobacteria bacterium | reverse complement strand
GCAGATGCCCTGGCGGCCCGGCTGTTCTTCAACCCACCAGCCAGCCGGCGAGGGTCAGCCCGGTGACCGCCATCGAGGTGCCGAGCAGGGCGCCCATCAGGGTGTCGGTGGGGAAGTGAACGCCCAGTTGGATGCGCGACACACCCACCAGTACCGCCCAGCCATAGAGCGGCCAGAACAGCTCGGGGTGGTAGGTGGTCAACAGCGTGGCGACCAGGAAGGCACCGGAGGTATGGCCGGAGGGGAAGCTGAACCGGTCGGAGGGGATGATGAAGCTCTTGAAGTTCTCCAGGATGTCCGCCGGGCGGTTGCGTCGAAACCCGCTTTTCAGCACCTTGTACACCGGTCGTTCCAGCAGGAACGCGATGGCCAGCGCGTAGCAGCCCACGATCAACTCCATGTACCAGAGCCAGCCGCCGACAAAGGGGTAGTAGAAACCGTCGGCCGAGTGGGAAACTCCGCGGGCGAGCTTCGCCAGGGTGGCGGCGCGGCGGCGACTCAGCAGCCATAGGAAGGTGCGCACATCCAGTTGGTGGATGCTGCGAAGCCAGGCAAAGTCAGCTAAACGGTTCATGACGGGCATGGTGCGCCGGCTTTGTGACTGCCATATGACGACCCGGAAGCGCTATGCTGTGTGCCGATCACCCCACTGTTGAATAGCTCAAAGTTGAATACTCGAATCCATAACTCGAAAAGGAGCCCCGCATGACCGATCCGATCCTGTGTACCGTCGAAAACCGCCTCTGCCGCCTGACCCTCAACCGCCCGGAAAAGCTCAACGCCCTCAACGTGGCCATCTTCCATCAGATCAATCGCTGCCTGGATGAGCTGGACTGGAGCGAGGTGGATTGCCTGCTGCTGACCGGGGCCGGCCGCAGCTTCTGCGCCGGTCACGATCTCGACGACCTGGCCGCCGGCACCGAGGCCGGTGACGCCGAAAAGGTCGAGAACAAGCTGGTCGAGCGGCTGGCCACCCTGCCGGTCCCGGTGGTCGCCAAGGTGCGCGGACACTGCTACACCGGCGGGCTCGAGCTGGTGCTGGCGGCCGACATCATCGTCGCCGCCAAGGACGCGCGCTTTGCCGACACCCACGCCAAGTTCGACCTGGTGCCCATCTGGGGCCTGACCCAGCGCCTGCCGCGCCGCGTCGGCATGGCCAGGGCCAAGGAGATGATGTTCACCTCGCGCACCTACAGCGGCGTCGAGGCGGAACAGATGGGGCTCGCCAACCTCGCCGTGGATGAGGCAGAGCTGGATGCCGAGGTCGAGGCGATCTGTGCCGACATCCTCAAGAACAGCGCCCGTTCCAACCGGGCCATCAAGAAGCTGCTGATCGACACCGATGGCATGAGCCTCGCCCAGGGCAATGCGTGGGAGCTGCATCACAGCGAGGGTCACGGCCCGGGCTTTGACGAGCTTATTCGCTCCATGCGCAGCAAGTCGTAGGTTCCTTTGTCGGTATCCTGACGCTCGTTCGGAGCCCTCCCGAGGGGGTGTTTCCTTTAGGCAACGATTCAAGTGGTTGTTTCGCAATATAAAGCTGGTGGAGCTTCACCAAGTGTTGCCCCGAGGCAACACTTTTTGCACCCGATCGCAGGGGCGGTCTTGCAACAGGTTGATATTACGGTCCTTTTTCGGTTGGCACGATGGCTGCTATATCCAGCGTGCAAAAGGAAGAAACACCGTTATCCGATAGGAGCTCAGTTATGAAGACCGTAATTGCTACTGCAACTTCCATCCTGCTGGCCACTTCGTTTTCCGTATCCGCCGGCGACAAGGACTACCGCGAGAAATTCCAGGAGCTGGATGCCGACGACAGCGGCAGCGTCAGCCTCGAAGAGGCCCGTGAAGCCGACATCGATGAGGCGACCTTCAACCGCTTCGACCTCGACGGCGACGGCGAGCTCAGCGAGCAGGAGTTCATGTCCATGAAGGCTGCCAAGAAGGCCGACAAGGATCGCGACGACCACGGCGGCGGCTACGGCCGATAAGCGCCGGTCTGATCCGGTAGCCGGGTTCACTTTGGCTCACATGGAAAACAGGAGGTTTTTATGAACGAGGATACCGTCAAGGGCAAGTGGAAGCAGCTCAAGGGCAAGGCGAAAGAGTCCTGGGGCAAGCTCACCGACGACGACCTGGATGTAGCGGAAGGAAACCGTGACTACCTGGTCGGCAAGGTTCAGGAGCGCTACGGCATCGCCAAGGATGAAGCCGAGCGTCAGGTCAGGGATTTCGAGCGAAGCCTCTGAACCGGTAGACCGCCAGTCTTTGGACGAAACGGATTTCGCCGGGAGAGAGGACCTCATCCGGGGAGCAGGATTCTCCAGAGACAGGGAGTCGCCACCGAGAAGGACTTCGCGAGATGGATCTCCGAAACAGGTCGGGCTTGTGCCCGGCCTTTTTCGTGTGCAAGGCTGAGGGAACCTCTGAAAAACTACTGCGCTCGACATCTGGGCCGTCGGCGGTGCTCAAGATGCTCGTTCATACGGCTCCGTTTTTTCCGCTCCGGCGTTGGCCCACCTGCCTTCGCTCGTGACGTCTTTCAGAGGTTCCCGAGCGGGCCGACGCGATGGTGCCGGCCCCTGAAACCTGATACATGAGGAGTCCATAAGTGAGCAATAAGACAGCAGACAGAGTTGCAGTGGTCGCCGGCGGTGGTTCGGGCATTGGCCGGGGCTGTGCCTTGCGGGTGGCGCAAATGGGTTATCGGACCATTCTGGTGGGCAGGAACGCCGACAAGCTCGCTGCGGTGGAGGCCGAGATCACCGCCGCAGGCGGCGCGGCGGAGTGCTTCCCTGCGGATGTGCAGGACTGGGATCGCGTAGCCGAGCTGGGTTCAACCCTGGAGGAGAGCGGTCTCGACCTGCTGGTCAACTCCGTCGGAGGGCAGACTGCCCAGCCTTCCGCCGAGATGTCCCGGGAGAACTGGGAGAATGTCGTGGGACTCAACCTTTCCGGCAGCTTCTATCTGTATCGCCACCTCTACAGCGCCCTGCGAC
>JBJHAZ010000316.1:0-3025 GCA_050485225.1 Gammaproteobacteria bacterium | reverse complement strand
GTGGCAACGGCTTCAGGCGGCGCTGGCGCTCGCCGACCGGGTCAGTGACCGCGAGCGGGACTACATTCGAGCACTGGAGGCCCGCTACACCCAGCAGGCTCCGGGTGACCGGACCGGCCTCGACAGGGCCTACGCCGATGCCATGGCACAGTTGGCGCAACGGTATCCGGATGACCTCGACGCCGCCACGCTCTACGCCGAAGCCCTCATGAACCTGCAACCCTGGGATTTCTGGGATGAGGACGGCCAGGCGAAGGGGCGCACGCCCGAGATTGTGGCCGTGCTCGAGGACATACTGGCGCGCAACCCCGAGCACCCGGGCGCCCTGCACCTGTATATTCACGCCATCGAGGCGTCCAATCAGCCCGAACGGGCCGTGGCAGCCGCCGATCGGCTGCGGGGCCTGATTCCCGGCTCTGGGCATCTGGTACACATGCCGGCCCATATCTATGCCCGGGTCGGCCGCTGGCACGATGCCATGCTGGTCAATCTGGATGCCATCAGCGCCGACGACCGGTATCTGGCCATGTGCAGGCCGGCCCCGGGCGTCTATCCGCTGGGCTACGTACCCCACAATCACCACTTCCTCTGGTTTGCGGCCACCATGGCCGGCAACCGGGCCACGGCGTTGAGTGCCGCCGAAGCCACGCGGCAGCGCACCGATGATCCGGAGCTGATGCGAGCACCGGGCATGGAGGCACTGCAACAGTTTTCCCTGACACCCCTGTTCACCCACATCCGGTTCGGCCTCTGGGACGAGATCGTGGCCACCCCAAGGCCAGCGGAAGACCTGCCCTATCAGGTGGCTATGTGGCATTACGCCCAAGGGCTCGCCGCCCTGCGCCAGGGGCAGGAGAGCGTGGCCAACGAACACCACGGGCAGCTGCTGGAAGCGACCCGAAATGCGACCATCGATGAGCTCTACATGTGGGATCGCTATTCATTCAAGCACGGTGTGGAGGTCGCTGAGCGGGTGCTTGCCGGTGAGCTGTTCGCCTTTCGGGGCGATTGGGGCGCGGCTGTCGAAGCACTGCTCGCCGCGGTAGAACTCGAGGATGCCATCCCCTACGACGAGCCACCGGGCTGGCATGCACCGGTGCGCCACACCCTCGGTGCGGTGTTGCTGCAAAGTGGTGACCCCGCCGCGGCGGAAGCGGTCTACCGTCAGGAGCTGCGACGCAATCCGGATAACGGCTGGTCGCTTCTTGGTCTGACCCAGTCCCTTGAAGCCCAGGGGCGCTTGCCGGAGGCCCGCGCTGCAACCCAACGCTTCGAGGCCGCCTGGGCTCAGGCCGATGTCCACCTCAGCGCCTCACGCTACTGAACTGCTGTCGTCCAACAATCCACCACAAAAAAGCCCCGCAGTGTGATCTGCGGGGCTCGGTTGCAGCCCGAAGGCGGCCTCGGGCCGAATCGGACGTGAGGCTTGCTTCCGGTCAGAAGTGGTAGCGGAAGCCGGCTTCGAAAGTGCGCTCCGGGCCGCGGTAGATGCCCTGGCGGAACCCCGAGATGTAGTGCTTGTCGGTCAGGTTCTTGACGCTGCCGAACAGGGTCAGTTGGTCGTTGATGCGGTACTGGCCCAGCAGGTCATACACCGTATAGGACGGAATCCGGCCACCCCAGATGCCACCGGCCGCATCAGCGGGGATGTCCTCGACGTTCGAGGGGTCGCCGTACTGCTCACCGCTGTAATGCGCGGTCAGGGCCAGACTCAGACGCTCGCCAGCGTAGTTGAGGGCGAGGTTGGCGAGATGCTCCGGTGCATAAGGCAGGCGGTTGCCCCGGTATTCACCGGAACGGAACTCCGACTCGGGCACCCAGGTCGCGTTGGCGTCGATGCTGAAGCCGCCACCCAGCTCATAACCCAGCAGGAATTCCATGCCATAGTGCCGCGTCTCGCCGGCATTGGATTGGGACAGGTTCGGGTCACTGTTGCCGGTGACCACCTGATTGCGGAAGTCCATGTAGAACGCAGCCACCTCGTAGGTGAGGGCACCCTGCGCGCCGCGCACACCGATCTCATAGTTGGTGGAGCGCTCGCCATCGAGATTCTGGTCGGTCAATCCATCCAGCGCCACGCCGTTGGAGGCGGGCGAGAAGGCGCGATACACGCCACCATAAAGCTGTGCCGATTCGTTGAGGTCGAAGGTCGCACCAATACCCGGTAGCAGCTCGGTATTCCGGGTCGTGGCCGACTCGTTGTTCTGGGTCAGAATGCGCCGCTTCTGCTCGTAGGACTCCACCCGCAGGCCGGGCGTCACGGCAAGGCGGTCGGTCACTTCCATGCGGTTGCGCACATAACCGGCCACGCTGTCGGCGGAATCGACGATATGCCGGTCGTTGTCGCCGGTACGATCCTGAGCGCGAGTGGCGCGGATACGGCGGTCGTCCGACTCCTCCTGCATGAAGCGCAGCCCGAACTCCGCCTCGTTCTCCCGACCGAACAGATCGTGCGCAAGGGTCAGGCGCGATTCGATGCCATGGCGCTCGAAGGAGCGGTTGTTGCCGGTCAGCGTGTCCCGGTACACCCAGCGACCCGCGGCGTTGGAGGCCGCCGTATCCACGTCATAACGCCAGTAATCACGCGTCACCTCGCTCCAGTACACCACCGTATTGAGGGTAGCGCGCTCATTGAGTACCCATTCGTGGTTCAGGTCGATCCCCACCCGATCGGTGAGGTACCAGTCGTCCGGGGCCGGGTTGTAGGTGCGACCGGCACGGTAGTCGTCCCGCAACAGGCCACGGTAGGAAATATTCGCGTCGTTTTCGTGCCACGAGAATTTCACACCCACGCGGTGCTCGGGGCTGAAATCCACGCCCGCCTTGACCATCACGTCGTTCATTTCATAGCCCTTGTCCATGAACCCGTCGCTGCGCGCGTGGGTGGCGACGATGCCGGCGAAGGCGTCGCCGCTGGCGTTGCGCCCGCCCGCCTCGATGGTGGCCTCGCGGGCGTTGAAGGATCCGACGCGCGCTGAAACGAGCACGCCGTCGTCAGGCGTCTTGGTCTGGTAGTTCACCACGC
>JBJHAZ010000315.1:0-3029 GCA_050485225.1 Gammaproteobacteria bacterium | reverse complement strand
GTGGCGGCCAGCCTGCCACTGCGCAGCATCCTGATCGAGACCGACGCACCCTGGCTGGCGCCGGTGCCCTATCGCGGCAAGCAGAACCAGCCGGCGTACCTCCCCGAGGTGGCCCAGTGCCTGGCCGAGCTGCATCACTGTTCGGTGGAGGAGATCGCCCGGATTACCGGTGCCAATTTTGATCGCCTGTTTGGCGTGGCCCATCAAGGATACTGACATGCTGCAACAACTGGACACCATGCTGCGCCTGCAGGATGACATGAACAGCCGCATCAACCCCGAGTGGCGCCAGCAGGGCAATGCCTGGTATCGCGCCATCTGGGTGGAAACCGCTGAGATGCTCGACCATTACGGCTGGAAATGGTGGAAGAAGCAGACCCCCGACCTGGAGCAGGTGCGGCTGGAGCTGGTGGATATCTGGCATTTCGGCCTGAGTATCCTGCTGGAGCGGGGCGTCTCCGCCGCGACCATCCACGGTGAGCTGGCGCAGGCGCTGGCCGAGCCGCCCGGCAGTGATTTTCGCGACGATCTCGAGGAGTTTGCCGCCAGCACGCTCCGGACCCGTGGTTTCGACATTGCCGGTTTTGCCCGTCTGATGTGCGGTGTCGGGCTCGATGCCGATGAGCTGTTCAACCGCTATGTGGGCAAGAACGTGCTCAATTTCTTCCGTCAGGACAACGGCTATCAGGACGGCAGCTACCGCAAGGTGTGGCAGGGGCGCGAGGATAACGAGCACCTGGTCGAGATCGTGCAGCAACTGGACGCCGGCGCCACCGATTTCCCCGACCGGCTCTACGCCGAGTTGCAGCAACGCTACCGGCAGGCGAGCTGAGAGATGGCCATGACCCGCTTCACCACCATCGAGGTCAACAAGGAGAACATGAAGTTCTCGGCGGCCCATTTCACGATTTTTTCCGCCACCGAGCGGGAGCGGCTGCACGGGCACAACTACTCGGTCTTCCTGGCCATCACAGCGCCGGTGAACGACAACGGCATGTGCTTCAGTTACGGTGAGATCAAGGACCGCGTGCGTGCGATCTGCGACAGTCTCGACGAATATACGCTGTTGCCCGAACAGTCTCCCTACCTTCGGCTGGAGCGCGAGGGCGATTACTGGAAAGTGGGCTTTGCCGACGAGGTGCTGTGGTTTCTGGCCAGCGATGTGCTGGTGCTGCCCATTCGCAACGCCACCGTGGAGGAGTTCGCCCGCTACCTGCTCGAGCGGGTGCGCCAGGATGAGTCCTTCCTGCGCGACAACGGTGTGACTGGATTGACCGTCAAGGTATCCTCCGGTCCCGGCCAGTGCGGTTCGGCCAGCTGGCAGCAGTAGCCCGGCCGGCCGTCTTTTTCGACCAACCCCGATCAACTCCGTTCTGCCCCGTCGGCAGGGCGTGTCAGCTTCAGGAGTCCGTGTGTCCCCAACGCAAGAAAACGTGCTTGTCATTACCGGTGGCAGCAAGGGTATCGGCAATGCCACCTGTTCACTGTTTTTGCAGGAGGGTTGGCGGGTCATCAATCTGTCGCGCAGCCCGTCGCCGTTGCCCGACGTGGAGCAGCTGCAGGTGGACCTGTCGGACCCCGAGTGGGAGTCGTATGACGGTCAGGCCTTGCTGGACCTGGTGGGCGACCCGGACCGGCTGTGCGTCATTCACAACGCCGGTCTGATGCTCAAGGACTCGACCCAAACGGTGAGCGCCGAGGGCTTGCAGAAGTCGCTGCAGGTCAATGTGGTGGCCCCTACCCAGCTTACGCGGCTGTTGTTGCCGCGCATGAAGGCTGGCTCGTCGGTGATCTACGTCAGCTCCACGCTGGGCGAAAAAGCGGTGGCGGGCACCTGTTCCTACGTGATCTCCAAGCACGCGATGATCGGTGCCATGCGCTCGGCCTGCCAGGATCTGGCCGGCACGGGGGTGCACACCGCCTGCGTCTGCCCCGGGTTCACCGATACGGAGATGCTGCGCGAGCATCTGGGCGACGATCAGGCGGTGCTTGCCAGCATTGCCGGTGGCGTGACCTTCGGGCGCCTGATTCTCTCGGCGGAGATTGCCGACACCCTGTGGTTCTGCGCCGGCAACCCGGTCATCAACGGCTCGGTCATCCACGCCAATTTGGGGCAGGTCGAGCGCTGAGTCGGCGCGATCAGCGTGCCGGCAGGGTGTTGTCCGGCTTCAGGCCCAGGTAGCGGTGCAGGAAGTTCACCGCCAGGTAGAAGGGGATGGTGTCCACCAGTGCCACCACCATCTTGAAGAGGTAGTTGCTGCCCATCAGCAGCAGCATGGTCCTGACCCCCATGTCGCCGGCAATGAAGGCCGCACCGAAGGTAATGCTGATGACCATCAGCGAATCCACCGCCTGGCTCGCCAGGGTGCTGAAATTGTTGCGCAGCCACAGGTGGCGGCCCCGGGTGAGATTCTTCCAGAAATGGAACAGCTGGACGTCGCAATACTGGGCCGCGATATAGGCGGCCATGGAAGCCACCACCGCGCCCGATGTGCAGGCGTAGAGAATCGTGAAGAGCTCCACCGGGCCCTCCAGCACCTGTCCGCTCGGTGTCATCAGCTGGCCGTCGATTTCCAGGATCTGCCACGGTGGCATCATCTCCGGGGCCACCGAGGGCAGGGCGTTGGCGAGGGTCATCACCGCGATGATGAACACGTTCATCACCAGCCCCACCGTGACCATGAAATTGGCGCGCCGCTTGCCGTAGATCTCGCTGATGATGTCGGTGCACAGGAAGGTGAGCGGGTAGGGCAGCACCCCGACTGCCAGCGCCATCGGCCCCAGTTCCACGAACCGGGTGATGCCGATGATGTTGAGCATGGTCATCGAGCACAGGAACAGGCCCGACAGCAACAGGAAGGTGTGCTCCCGGCGAATCGCGTACTTGTCGGAGGTTTCGATCTCCAGCACCCTGATACTCCCCTGATGGTTCGGCCGGGTGGTCCCGGCTTGTGGTTGTGGCGGTGCGCCAATTCGGTTGGCGTGAGCGGGCCCGGTCTGTCGGGCCTGGCCCGGATCCGTCAGCCGGG
>JBJHAZ010000314.1:0-3032 GCA_050485225.1 Gammaproteobacteria bacterium | reverse complement strand
CTGCAAATCTACTCCAGCGACGGCAAGTTGCTGGGCGAGTTCGGCGAGATGCGTCGGGAGCCACTGGCGTACGAAGATCTGCCGCAACAGATGGTGCAGGCGTTCATTGCCGCCGAGGACAGTGACTTCTTCCGTCACCCGGGCGTCGACATCACCGGCCTGGCCCGCGCTGCCACCGAGCTGCTCACCAGCCGCCAGATACAGACCGGCGGCAGCACCATCACCATGCAGGTGGCGCGCAACTTCTTTCTCTCCAGCGAGCAGACCTTCATCCGCAAGTTCAACGAGATTCTGCTGGCCTTCCGGATCGAGAAGAAACTCGACAAGCAGCAGATCCTCGCCCTGTACGTCAACAAGATCTTTCTGGGTCACCGCTCCTACGGCGTGGCGGCCGCCGCCAACGTCTACTACGGCAAGCCGGTTCACGAGCTGGACCTGGCCGAGATTGCCATGATCGCCGGGCTGCCCAAGGCACCCTCGGCCTACAACCCGCTCACCAACCCCCGACGGGCGGTGGAGCGCCGCAACTGGATTCTGCAGCGCATGCACCGCCTCGGCTACATCGACGAGCAGCAGATGCGTGCCGCCATTGCCCAGCCCAATACCGCCAGCTACCACGGGTTCCGTCCCGAGCTGTCGGCACCCTATGTGGCCGAGATGGCGCGACGGGAGGCGCTGGAACTGTTCGGCGAAGAAGCCTATACCGCCGGCTACCGCGTTTTCACGACCGTTGACAGCCGTCTGCAGGAGGCCGCGCGCCAGGCCGTGATGAAAGGCATCGAGGCCTACGACCTGCGTCACGGCTATCGCGGCGCCGAGCGCAACCTGCCGGATCGCAGCCAATGGGCCGACGCCCTGCGCACCACGCGAGTCACCGCCGGCATGCACCCCGTCATCGTGACGGGCGTCGGCGAGCGACAGCTCGAGGTACTGTTGCCCTCGGGCGACCAACGGACCCTGTCATGGGATCAGGGGCTGGAGGGACTGCGCCTGTATCGCACGGTCAATGCGCGCAGTGCGCCGATTCGTACCGCGGATGAAGCGTTCAGCGTCGGCGACCAGATTCGGGTACGCATCACCGACGATGGCCTGCAACTGGCCCAATTACCCGACATCCAGGCCACGCTGGTGGCCATGGACCCTCAGGACGGCGCCCTGCGAGCCCTAGTGGGCGGTTACGACTTCGGCGTCAGCCATTTCAACCGCGCCACCCAGGCCGAGCGCCAGCCCGGTTCCAGCTTCAAGCCGTTCATCTACGCCGCCGCGCTGGAGCACGGCTTTTCACCGGCCACACTCGTCAATGACGCCCCGGTGGTGTACGAGGATCCGGAGCTGCTGAACGCCTGGCGGCCGGCCAATGACAGCGGCCGCTTCTACGGTCCCACAAGGCTGCGCGAAGCCCTTTATCGTTCGCGCAACCTGGTTTCCATCCGCACCCTGAGCACCGTCGGCATTCCCCAGACCATCGACGCCCTCGGTCGCTACGGCTTCGAGGCCGACAAGCTGGCGCCCAACCTGTCGATGGCGCTGGGCGCCCACGCCATGCCGCCGCTGCAGATCACACGCAGTTTCGGACTGTTCGCCAATGGCGGCCATCTGGTGGACCCCTATCTGATCAGCCGGGTGGAAAACCGCCAGGGCGTGGTCATTCACCGCGCCCGGCCCGCCACCGTCTGCCCGCAGTGCGTCGAGCAGACGCCGGCCATGGCGAGCACCGAGACCGCCCTGATCGACCCGGACCTGGAGTCCATGCCCGGGGAAGACACGGCTCCGCTTCCGGCGCCGCAGGTGATGGATGAGCGCATTGCCTACCTGATGGATTCGATGCTCAAGGATGTGGTCCAGCGCGGTACCGGCCGCCGTGCCCTGTCGCTGAACCGCAGCGATCTGGCCGGCAAGACGGGCACCACCAACGGTCCCCGGGACGCCTGGTTTGCCGGTTACTCGCCGCACCTGGTGGCCACCGCCTGGGTAGGCTTCGATGACTACCGGGAACTGGGCCGCAACGAATTCGGCAGCAACACGGCGCTGCCCATCTGGATCGATTTCATGGAGGAAGCGTTGAAGGGCCTGCCCGACCGCAGCCTGGAGCAGCCGCTGGGCATTGTGTCGGCCCGGATCGACCCGGAAACCGGACTCAGGGTGCCGCCCGGCTACCCCGGTGCCGTGTTCGAGCTGTTCCTGCAGGAAAACCTGCCACCCATGGACTCGTCCTGGCAACCAGGCCAGCCCGAAAGCGGTGGTGGCAGCAGCCTGCAGACCGAAGACCTGTTCTGAGGGCGGTCAGGGCGACAGCGCCCCATCGCCTGGCCGACTGCGCAGCCACTCGCGAGCCAGAAACAGGGCGGCCACCGAACGACCTTCGGTGAAATCATCACGCGCCAGCAGGGCATCGAGGTTGTCGAGCCGCCAGGGCACCACCTCGATCGGCTCCGGCTCGTCGCCGGACCGGCTTTCGGGGTACAGGTCGCAGGCCAGCAGTACCTGGATCTGGTGCTCCATGTACGAGGGCGACAGCCGCAGGTTCTTGAGCCAGTGGAACTGACGGGCTCCGTAGCCCACTTCCTCCATCAGCTCGCGATTGGCCGCCTCGAACAGCTCCTCACCCGGGTCCACCGCGCCTTTGGGAAAAGCCAGCGCATAGTTTTCCTCGCCGACGCCATACTCCCGGATCAGCAGCACCGTCTCGGGGTCGAGCAACGGCACCACCAGCACGGCACCATAACCCCCGGCGCACAGTTTCTCGTAGGTGCGGCGCGCGCCATTGCTGAAGCGCAACTCCAGCTCCTCCACCCGGAACAGGCGGGTTCGGGCGCTCTGGCGACGGCTGATAATCTCGGGCTTGACGGGCGGCATGGGACACCGGGAACAGTTGTCAGTGGAACAGGTTCACGGGCATTATAGCCCCATGATTGACTGGCAAAAGATCGACACCGTACTGCTCGACATGGACGGCACCCTGCTGGACCTCCATTTCGACAACGTCTTCTGGCTGCAGCACCTGCCCGCCCGCTACGCCGAGCACTTCGGCT
>JBJHAZ010000313.1:0-3060 GCA_050485225.1 Gammaproteobacteria bacterium | reverse complement strand
CTCGCGGATCTGCGGCACGATGTCCCTGGGCGAGAGCCCAAGCTCCGCCACCAGCCCCTTGAGCCAGCGTGGAAAGCCCTCGTCCACCAGCGTGGCATCGCTGAGATCGAAAAACAGCCGGGTTTTGGGCGCCCCGGTTTTCTTGACCACCAGGTTGCGCGCCGCCTTGCGCAACAGGTCGCGATCGAACTCCAGCCCTGCGGGACCCTTGCGCACATTGGAGAGAAAATCCTCCGGCAGAGCGGTCTTGCGGGTGTCGCTCCTGAGCTGCGCCACGGTGGAAAAGAAGTGTTCGGGGTGCCCGTGCAGCGGTACCGCGGGCTGGAACATCAACTGGAAGCCATCGGTCTCGAGCATGTGGCGATTGAGCGATTCCACGTCGGCGTCATCGAAGCCCACATCGACACCGACACCGCTGTCGGTCACCAGCCACACGCCGTTGCCTTCGGGGCGTTCCGCCTGCAGGGCCGCGATGCCGCGCTGACAGGCATCCAGGCTGGCGTCCACCGAGGTCGACAATTCGGTAACTGGGGTGATGCCGACGCTGAGCGTGCAGGTGAAGCTGCCTTCCGGGGTCTCGAAGACTGCTCTCGACACCCCTTCGACCAGGGCCGTTGCAGCGGCCACACCGGCCTCATCCTGCTGGCCGGGCACCACATAGACGAACGCATCCTCGCGGATACGACCGAACTGCTCATCGGTACCGAGCACGTCGACAATGTAGCTGGCCAGCTGCTTGATACCGTCCTCCACCAGACCGATGCCGTATTCCTTCTGCAGTCGAGGGTGACTGTCGATCTGCATGTACCACAACAGTGCGTCTGCACCACCGCGCGCCGCGCGACGAATCGCCGCATCGATCATCACGGTGGTCTCGGCCACTCGAATGTCCCCGGGATGGGCGGCGGTGACAGCTTCCTCGGCCCCTTCGCCCGCCCCGGGAGCGATGAACTCCTCCCTGATAAGCAATTGCAGTGCCGGTTCTCCGTGGAAGTCGATCTGACTGACCTCGGCACGGATGGGAAACCCGCCGCCATCGGCGTGACGACCCTCGTATTCGAGCAGGCTGTTCTCGATGGCGTTGTCGGGGTCGAGGGGCTTGAGGTAGGGACGGAACGCCGACTGGCTCTCCTTGGCGAGACTGTCGAACACGGGCATCAGCTCGAGGCGATCGCGATCGTCGTGGCCGTACAGTTGGGCAAAGGTCCGGTTGACCATCACGTAGGTGCCTTCCTGAATCACCGCAATGGCGTCGCGGGAACTCGCAATCAGGTGCTCGAACCGGGTTTCCGATTCGGCAAAGCGGCGCTGCCAGTAGCGCAGCTGGCGCCGGTGGGACAGGTCGCGCAGCGCGCGACGCGCCACCAGAATGAGATGGGGTTCGTCGTCAGCGGCCACCACATCGACGGCGCCGAGCTTGAGCCCGGCGACGACGCGGGCATTGTCGTAGGGCGAAATCACCAGCACCACCGGCAGGTCCTTGCCCAGGCGACGAATCTGCTGGAATACGGTCTTGGCCGGCACCGACTCGGCATCGAAGCGCACCAGCGCCAGATCCCAGTTGCGCTCGCCCAGCTTGCTGCCCAACTCGGCCGGCGTGGCGACATAGTGGGGATCGACGCGCAAATCCGCGTTGCGCAGCAGGTTGACGAGCCGATTGGTTTCGTCGGCGTCGTCATTGATGGTAAGCAGGTTGATGGCTTCCGGGTGCTCCATTGCGCGGTTGTCCTGACCTTATGTTCTTTCCCTGTTGTCGCCCGTTGCTGGCAGCACCACCGCCACGCTTGCGTGCGGGGCGGCGGTAGTTTGCTCCAACGCAGGCACCTGTCCGCTACTCCAGGCGGAAATTGATGGGCAGCTCGACCTCCATCTGGTCGCTGCGTACCTCATCGGGTATGGCGGCGAAGGGCGCTGCCGCCCGTACCGCTCGCTCCGCCTCGGCGTTGAGCATCGCATGGCGGCTCTCTTCCAACAACTGCATATCGGCCAGCGAACCGTCGCGCCGGATGATCAGCCGCATGCGCACACTGCCTTCGTAATTGCGACGCACGGCACGCTCGGGATAACGCAGGTTGGAATAGACCTCGCCGATCAGCCGCGACATGTAGTCGCGCTGGCTCAGAATGGCCTCTACCGAGAGATCGACCTCCTCGTCATCGTCGTCTTCCAGCGCACGGGATTCGGTCGCCGCCGGTGCGGCCGCCAGCTGTTCGGTGGGAACGGGTTCTGGAGCGGGTTGTGGAGCGGGTTGTGGCGCGGGCTCGGACTCGGCCGGCTCGGGCTGGGCAGCGGCGGCCTCCGGCTCGGGCTCGTCGGCAGCCGCCAGCGTCGGCGGGGCAATGACCGGTGGCGCCATCTCGGGATCCACGGCCTCCTCGGCCGGCGCCTCCTCACTGGCGGCGACGGTATCCTCGACCGCCGGCTCGGCCTCTGCGGGCGCAGCCCAGACGGCTACGGTCTCGATGCGATCGAGTGCCGGCTGCAAGGTCACGAAGCGGGTGCTGTCCGGCGACTCCTCGACACCCAACAACTGGTTGCGGAACTGGCTGCTGGGGGGCACCGGGCCCAGCCAGGACGACAGGAACAGGTTGAAGACATCGGCCGAGTGGCCGGAGGCCAGGACGTGGCCATTGACGCGAACCTCGGTTCCCTGCCCGGGGACGTAATGTATTTCCACCCGGTCGCCGCGAAACAGGTTGCCCTTGAAGACGCCGAGCACATCCGACAACTCGCCCACCGCCGCCTCAAGGTGCTCGCGGGAGTTGTTGATGGCGATGCTCTGCATCCAGTTGGTGGTCCAGCGCCGACGCGACATGGAGGAGGAGAAGCGAACTTCCATCTTGCGCTCACGCAGGTCGGAAAACAGCGAGGCCGGGGCGGTGGTGCGACTGCCCACATACAGCCCGGCGAGATAGATCTCCTCGCCCAGCTCATTGAACGACGCAACGCCATTCAGCTCCAGGGCATGTGCCCGGGAACCCAGCAACAACACACAACAGACGAACAACAGGCAGCAATGCCGCGCTCTGACTTCCATGGCCGAGATCCTCCCCCCTGTAA
>JBJHAZ010000312.1:365-3084 GCA_050485225.1 Gammaproteobacteria bacterium | reverse complement strand
CTTCGAGGGGCAGGCCGAAGGTCTTGAATACCATGGCGAGGATTTCGTAGCAGCCGACAGCCATGACGATGTCCATCATCTGCTGGTCGTTGAATTCGCCGGCCAGCGTCGCCCAGGTGCCGTCGCTGATGCAGGCGTCAGCCCACAGTTCGTCGACGGCGCGCACCAGGGCGGCGTCCAGTTCGCTCCAGCCCTCGGCATCGGGCCCCTGCTGGATGCGTTCGATCTCCTCGTCGGTGAGGCCGGCGCGCTTGCCGAGCACCACGTGCTGGATGAATTCGTACTCGGCCTGGCGCAGCCAGCTGATGCGCAGAATCAGCAGTTCCTTGTCGCGGCGGCTGATGGTGGAACCCATGGCGACGTGGTTGTTGAAGGTGAGGAAGGCCTTGGCGAGCGCCGGGTGGGGCAGCAAGCAGCCGAGCCCGTAGGTGCCGCGCGGGTCGTCGCCCTGCCAGTTGGCGAGGACGAAGTCGCGCCCGGTGGGAAAGGCGGTGAGCGCTTCCTGCTCGGCCGGGCCCCATTCGTCGGGCAGCAGGGGCTTGATGCGGTAGTTGTGGTCATTGGACATGGTGGGTTCCCGGGTCGTTGGTCAAAAAGGGTAGTTTACCGGGCGCAGGCCGGACAGTCGTGTGGTGGGGCGAGCGGTTTGCGTCCGGGGTGGGTTCCGGGAGTGGGAGCGCAGTCCCCTGCGCGAAACCGGCTGGCAGTGCCCGACGCTCCCCACACACCCATCAACGAAAGCGGTATTCGACGCCGGCATAGAGGCTGCGCGGTTCGCCGGGGAAGTAGCGATAGCCGCCGAAGCTGGTGTAGTCGGCGCGCGCGGCATAGTCGCGATCGGTGAGGTTGAGCAGCCGCATGGAGAGGGTCAACGCTTCGGTGGCCTGCCAGCGGGCGCGCAGGTGGAACAGGTTGTGGCCGTCGTAGCGGTGTTCGTTTTCCGGTTCGAGGTAGTAGCGGCCCATGTTGACCCATTCGAGCTCGGCGGTGAGCGCCGGCACCGGCCGCCAGGTGAGGTGGGCGCTGGCGAAGTGGCGCGGTGCGCTGTCCACGTCGTTGTTGCGTATGGGGGTGTCGATGGCTTCGGCGTTGTTGGCGTAGGTATGCCGCGCCCAGGTGCCGGCGATGCCCGCCTGCCACTGGGGGTTGAAGCGGTAGTCGAGGCGGTATTCAAGGCCCTCGTGGCGGGTCTTGCCGCCGTTGAGGTTGAACTGATCGCGGTCCGAGAAGATGACGTTGCGCTTGCGCATGGTAAACAGCGCGATGTCGTAGCCGAGCGCGCCGTACTGGCCGCGCCAGCCGAGTTCGAGGCTGCGGATGCGCTCGGGGTCGAGGTCGCTGACCTGCTGGGCACCCTGCAGCCGGTACAGCTCGGTCATCTGCGGCGGGCGGTATCCTTGGCTGACGTTGGCGTACCACTGCTGGTCGCCCACGCGGTAGGCGGCGCCCAGCTTGCCGGAGACGTTGCGGAAAATGTCGGTGCGGTCCGCCGGCCGGCTGAAGCGACAGCCCGGCGCGGGACAGGGCGTGCCGTCCTCCCGGGTGCGGCCGGCGAGCATGCGGTTGTCGTAGTCGTAGTGGATCCACTCGTAGCGGCCGCCGGCGTGCAGCGTCCAGCGGTCGGACAGTTCCCAGTCGGCCTGCACGAAGGGTGCGGCCACCAGCGATGCCACCTCGTAGTCATAGTGGCGGCCCTGGGGAATGGCGGGAATGGTCGAGGGTTCGGCCCGGGTCTGTTTGAGCCAGGTATCGGCGTATTCGAGATCCATCCCGGCGATCAGGTCGACGTCATCGCGCACGGCGAAGGTCTTCTGGCTCAGCAGGCCGACGCTGTGGTGGCCGTTTTCCTCCAGCGGCTGGCCGGGGAGGAAGTGCTGCAGGAACTCCATGTCGCTGTAGCGGGCGTAGGGCGTGAAGGTCCAGCCGTTGGCCAGCTCGGCGCGGGTCGACAGGCGCACCGCGCGCACGTCGCGGTAGGCCTCGGGATTGGGGTTGGTCTTGCGCAGGTCGCCGTCGCGGTAGGCGCGAAAGCCGGTGATGAAGCTGGCGGTATCCTGCTCGAGATTGACGGCGGTGAGGCTGGTGGTGAGGGTCACGTCCTGCCCTTCGTGGCGGTGCTGCACGCTCACCTTCTGCTGGTCGAAGCCGGAGTCGTCACGATAGCCGCCGTCGTGGGTGACGTTGGCGCTGACGGCGAGCTGGTCGTTGCTCCATTGCAGCCGCCCGCGCACATAGTCGTCGGGGCCGGCCTCGACACCGAGGCTGACCGGCTGGCCGGGGGTGGCCGGGTCGATGATGTTGACGATGCCGTGCAGGGCGTTGGCGCCGTAGACGGCGGTGCCGGGGCCGCGAATGACCTCGACGCGACCGGCCTGCTCGGTGTTGGCCTCGAACAGTTCGTTGACGTTGCAGAACCCGGCCGGACGCAGCGGGACGCCGTTTTCCATCACCAGCACGGAGCCGCAGGCACCGGGGCCGGACAGGACCGGCGAGCGGATGGCCGGCAGGTATTCCTGGCCGTTGTTGCGATGAAAGTTGACGCCGGCAATGCGGTTGAGGGATTCCTGGATGTGGCTGTGGGCGGTGATTTCCAGGGTTTCCCGGTCGAGCGCGCCGATATTGCCCACATGGCGGGTCACGTTCTGCTGGCCACGGGTGGTGGTGACCACCATCTCGTCGATCAGCCGGGGGGCGGCATCCACCGTCAGCGGCAGCAGGG
>JBJHAZ010000312.1:0-355 GCA_050485225.1 Gammaproteobacteria bacterium | reverse complement strand
CATGTCTTGTGTCCCGGTTTTGATTATCCTTGATGCTCAACAGCGCAATCGCGGCGCGATAAACAGCGGCAAAACGGTGACTGTAAAGACAATCGGTACCGGTTTCCAGCGACGCTGCGACTGTCTCGCCAATGAGTCACGGTCCTGCGGGACCCCGCTATTTGCAGGGTAATCTGATGAATCACGCCATACGCATTCACGCCACCGGCGGGCCGGAACAGCTCCGCTGGGAAGCCATCGACATGCCCGAGCCGGGCCCCGGCGAGGTGCGTGTCCGCAACACGGCCGTGGGCCTCAACTTCATCGACGTGTACTACCGCACCGGCCTGTACAGCCTGCCCACGCCCTTTGTGCC
>JBJHAZ010000311.1:0-3096 GCA_050485225.1 Gammaproteobacteria bacterium | reverse complement strand
GGCGGTACCGCGCCGCGGCATCGACTACCTCGCCGCGCTCGAGGGCGGGGTCAAGGGACTGAAGATCGCCTACAGCCCCAACCTCGGGTATGTGGACGTGGATCCGGAGGTGGAGCAGGCCGTCGCGGCCGCGGTGAAGGTGTTCGAGGATCTGGGTGCCGAGGTGGTGCGTGTCGACCCCGGCTTCAGCGACCCGCTGGCGGCCTTTGGTCACCTGTTTTACGGTGGCGCGGCCAATGCGATCCGTGACCTTGGTGCCCGCAAGCGGGCCGATATGGACCCGGAGCTGGTCAAGGTGGCTGAAAAGGCAGCCGGGCTCAGCATGCTCGACTACATGGGCGCGGTAAACGAGTCCATGGCGCTGCGCGAGCGCATGGCCAACTTCCATCAGAAGTACGACCTGCTGCTGACGCCGACCCTGCCCATCACCGCCTTCGCGACCGGTCGGGAGGTGCCGGAGGACTGGCCCCACACCCGCTGGCCCACCTGGACGCCCTTTACCTACCCCTTCAACATGACCGGGCAACCGGGCCTGTCGGTGCCCTGTGGTTTTGACAGTCGTGGCCTGCCCATCGGTGTGCAACTGGTGGGTGCCCGTTTCAACGACGCCGTGGTCCTGCGGGCCGGCCATGCCTATCAGCAGGCCGCCCCGTTGACCGATCGCCGTCCACCCCTGTTCGAGCCGTAAGGGAGAGCACCATGCCATTGAGCAATTTCGACGTGGAGATGTACGAGTCGGAAGATCCGGTCTGGAACCCGGCGTTGCGCACCATGCCGATTCCCGGCATTCGCAAGATGGTCAATCTGGCGGCCAGCCTCGATGACGTCATCCACCTGTCCATTGGCCAGCCGGACCTGCCGGCGCCGGACAATGTGGTCAATGCCGCCATCGAGGCGCTGCAGGCCGGCCAGAGTGGCTACACCATGGACGCCGGCCTGCCCGAGCTGGTGGAGGCGCTGGCGATCTACTACGGCGACCGCTACCAGAAACCGCTCACCCCCGAGAACGTGCTGATAACCACCGGTGCCACCGAGGCGATCTATCTGGCCTTGACCGCCGTATCGGCGCCGGGCCGGCACTTTATCGTGCCCGACCCGGCGTTCATGCTGTACGCGCCCCTGCTGCGCATGAACGGAGCGGAGGTCACCGAGGTCCCCACACGCGCGGAGAACAACCACCAGCTGGATCCGCAGGATGTGATCGACGCCATCGAGCCCCACACCTATGGCATCGTGCTCAACTCGCCCAGCAACCCCACCGGCACCGTCTACCCGCAGGAAACCCTGGCGGCGATTCTCGAGGAGGCCGCCTATCGGGACATCCACGTGATCAGCGACGAGGTGTACGATCATTTGATCTACGACGGCAAGGAATACCCCTCGGTGCTGGCCAACTGCAGCGATCTGGACAACGTCATCGTGATCAGCAGTTTTTCCAAGACCTACAGCATGGCGGGCATGCGCATCGGTTGGCTGATTGCCAGCCAGGCGGCCATCAAGAAACTGCGCCGCTACCACATGTTCACCACCACCGTGGCCAACACGCCCTTCCAGTGGGCCGGTGTGGCGGCGCTGGTAGGCGGTAACGAGTTCATCGACAACATGCTGGCCGAGTACACCCGCCGCCGCGATCGTCTGGTGGAACTGGTGGAGCAGACCCCTTACCTCACCGGCTACAAGCCGGAGGGTGCGTTCTATCTGTTTCCCTCGCTGCCCGAGGGCGTCAACGGCACCAACGTGGCGCTGCGACTGCTGAAGGAAACCGGCGTCTGTACCATCCCGGGCGAAACCTTCGGCAGCCACTGCTCCAATGCATTGCGGCTCAGTTATTCCACTTCCCTGGAGAGTATCGAGCGGGCGTTCGAGCGGATCATTCCCTGGATGGAGAAGCAGGATTTTGGTTAGGCAGGATTTCGGTTAGAAAGAAGACTGCGCTCGACATCCGGGCCGCCGGCGCGGCGTGAGATGCCGCGCAGCAGGCGGCCGAGAATGTCCGTGCCGGTAATGATGCGCGGCGCGTCGTTCCACAGCAGGATCACGTTCTTGTCGACGATGTCGTCCTCCTCCTTCCAGGAACTCACCCGAAAGGCCAGCATCAATTCGCCGAGGGTCACCCGCCCGCTGTCCACCACGATCGGCGTGTGACAGTGTCGCTGCGGGTCGAACCGCTCCGGTGTGAACAGCGCCTGCCTCAGAAAGCCGCGACTGCGCAGTACCCGGCGCGGTCGATTGTCCCGGTCCACCAGTATGACCCAGCTCTTGCCCGAGGCGTTGACCCGTTGCAGGAAGGGGTCGTCGGGCGTGGCGGTCAGTGTGGGAAACAGCGGGCGTTCGCCGTCGAAGTCGAGGGCGATGATACTGGCCGGATCCACCGGCTCACCCTCCGCGCTCAGGGGCACGTCGTCGATCTCGAGGAAATTCAGCGCGCCCTGGCCTTCCACCCGGGCGATGTCGCTTTCATCGGCTTCCATGTGCAGGCGAATCATTTCCCGCAGATCCCGTTCGCGGATGTAGCGGATGGCTTCCTCGCCGAGCCAGTGATCCAGTACCCAGGCGGTGGGGCGGGCCACCGGGTAGAGCACACACTGGTAGAACTTGAGCCAGGGCGTCAGCCGCGCCGCCAGCGGCAGGGCGTGGCGGGTGAACCACGATTGGGGCAGGATCTCGGCAAACAGGGTGATGATCACGGTGGAGAACAGGAAGGCGACAAGGCCGGTCATCACCGAGCTGGACAGCAGGGCGAGCAGTACATTGACGCCCACATTGCCCCATAGAATCGTGACCAGTGCAAAGTTGCTGTCCTCGCGCAGCGCCAGAACGCGATGCGCCTGGCGGTTGCCCTTTCTGGACAATACCATGAGTTCCAGCCGACTGACCGAGAACAGGCCGAGATTCATTCCCGAAAACAGCGCCGATTGCGTCAGGCACAACAGGATGCCGAGCCAGGTCAACAGCGTCATGTACAATTCCCGTGGTAGGCGTTTTTCAGGATGCCGGCGAGCCCGATGTGTCCGATCCCTGTTCCGAAGCTTCTATACTGGGTTCGGAATCGGGTCGTTGTCAAAAAGAGAAACAGTGATCGGCGGCGCTATCGAG
>JBJHAZ010000310.1:0-3106 GCA_050485225.1 Gammaproteobacteria bacterium | reverse complement strand
AGAAGGGCATCGACCTGTCCACCCTCAAGCGCATCAAGGAAGTGGAGCGCCGCCGCCTGAGCGCCTACGTCGAGGCGCACCCCGACGCGAAGTATGTGGAAGACGGCAGCATCTGGTCCGTGCCCTGTGATGTGGCCCTGCCCTGCGCCACGCAGAACGAACTGAACGGCAAGGATGCACGCACATTGGTGGAAAACGGCTGTATTGCGGTGGCCGAGGGCGCCAACATGCCTACCACTCCGGAAGGTATTCAGGTGTTCCAGGACGCGAAAATCGCCTATGGTCCCGGCAAGGCCGCCAACGCCGGCGGTGTGGCCACCAGTGCGCTGGAGATGCAGCAGAATGCCAGCCGCGACTCCTGGTCCTTCGAGTACACCGAGAAGCGCCTCGAGGAGATCATGATCAACATCCACCGTGACTGTTTCGAGACCGCCGACGAGTTCGGCGCGCCCGGCAACTATGTGCTCGGTGCCAATGTCGGCGGCTTCATCAAGGTCGCCCGCGCCATGGATGCCATGGGCCTGATCTGACGCCCATCAGTCCGCCCGCCGGCTCGGTGCCGGCGGGCACACCTTTCCTGTTCGTTTCCCCGCTTGCCCTACTGATTTCGAAACCGACTCAGCACGCCTGCGCCACCACCCGGGCGCTCGGGGGCAGTTGCTGTGGTGCCCGAATGAGCACGGTCTTGCTGCGGCTGGTTTCGCCTCGCACCAGCGACACCTGGCTGCGCGCCACGCCGAATGCGTCGGCCAGATAGCGGGTGAGCTGATCGTTGGCCCGGCCGTCGACTGGCGGCGCGGCGAGGCGGATTTTCAGCCGGTCGCCGTGCAGCCCGTCGATGTCGGTGCGGCTGGCGCGGGGCTGGATGTGGCAGTGCAGCACCAGATCCGCGCCCTGCCACCGGTAGTGGCCGCTCATTGGGGTGGCGCTACAGGCCGGGAACGATCTGGCTAGCATTTAATAACGGAGAGGCGGCCATCATGCTGCGGGCGATGCCGTGCAGGAAGATCTGCAGCACGTTGAGCACCAGGAAGATGAAGATCGGCGACAGGTCGAGCCCCCCCATGGGCGGGATGATCCTGCGGAAGGGCGCCGCGATGGGTTCCAGCATCTGCCGGACCAGCGTGATGGCCGGGTGCTGACTCTGCGGGGCCACCCAGCTGAGGATGATCACCGCCAGCAGGCCGTACAGGTAGATCTTGAGGATCAGCGAGGCGATGCCGATGGCGCCCCAGCCCAGCAGGGGCAGGGGGTTGACCAGGCCGTTGCCGAACATCGTCAGGCTTACCTGGATGGCGATCCACTGCACGAACAGCGCCAGCACCAGGGTGGCGGTATCGAGGCGCCCGATGGCGGGGATCATCCGGCGCAACGGGCCGACCGCAGGCTGGGTCACCTTGACGATGAACTGGCTGATGGGGTTGTAGTAGTCGGCTCGGGCAAACTGCAGCAGCAGTCGCAGCACAACGATCATCAGCGCGAGCAGACCGAAGGTCTGCACCACGAAAAGTCCGGCCTGATTGACGGTATCCATGATGACTTACTGCCCCTCCCCGGCCATGTCGCGCGCGCGCTGCAGGGCGGCCTGCATGGCGTCGCGGAAAACCCGTTCCAGATCGTTGGCGATGAAGCTGTTGATGGCCTGCTCGGTGGTGCCGCCAGGCGACGTGACCTGCCGCCGCAACTCGGTCACATCCACATCCTCGGCGACGGCCATGCGCGCGGCGCCGAAAGCGGTCTGACGGGTCAGTCGGCGCGCCACCTGCGGGTCGAGCCCCAGCTCGGTACCGATCTTCTCCATGATTTCCATCACCAGGAAATAGTAGGCCGGCCCACTGCCGGATACGGCGGTGACCAGATCGATCTCGGCCTCGCTGTTGAGCCATTCGACGATACCCACCGCGGCCATGATGCCGTCCGCCTGCTGGCGTTGAGCATCGCTGACGAGGTCGTTCGCGTACAGGCCGGTAGCGCCCTGTTGCAGCAGCGACGGCGTGTTGGGCATGCAGCGCACCATCGGCAGCGCTGCGCCGAGCCAGCGGGACAGGGCGTTCATGGTGACCCCTGCTGCAATGGAGACCACCAGCGGCTTGTGGCCGAGGTTCTCGCGCAAGCCCTCGCACACCATCTGCATGATCTGCGGTTTGACCGCCAGGATCAGCACATCGGCGCGGGCTGCGCCGGAGGTGTTGTCGGTGCTGGTGAGGATGCCGAACCGGTGCTGGAGACGCTCCAGCATGTCGGCCTGGGGGTCGCAGGCCATGATGTATTCGGCCGGATGGCCGCGCTCCACCAGGCCGCCGATCAGGCTGGAGGCCATGTTGCCGGCCCCGATGAAGGTGAGAAAGGGGATGTCCACAATTAGATCCTGTTGTTCGGGCTTTGCTGGTTTCTGGGGCCAAATATATCACTCCCGACCCGCACGATGGTGGCGCCGGCGGCAATTGCGGCCTCGAGATCGCCGGACATGCCCATGGACAGGGTGTCCAACGCTGGCGCCTTGCCCCGCTCGTGGTTGATGCGCTCGCCCAGCGTCTGCAGGCGCCGGAAGCTGTCCAGTGTGGCTTCGACCGGGGCGTCGGCGCGGGGAATGCACATCAGGCCGCGCAGGCGCAGACCGGGCAGGGCGGCCATGGCGGCGGCGAGGGCCGGTGCCTCATCCGGCAATGCCCCGGCCTTGGAGGACTCGTTGTCGATGTTGACCTGAAGGCAGATGTTGAGCGGCGGCCGTTCGGCCGGACGCTGGGCGGAGAGCCGTTCCGCGATCTTGAGGCGGTCGACACTGTGGACCCAGGCGAATTGCTCGGCGATGGCACGGGTCTTGTTTGACTGAATCGGCCCGATGAAGTGCCACTCGATGTCGAGGTGGGCCAGCTGCGCCATCTTGTCGAGGGCTTCCTGCAGGTAATTCTCGCCGAAGCAGTGCTGGCCGGCCCGCCAGGCGGCCTCGATGTCGCAGGCCGGTCGGGTCTTGCTGACCGCAAGCAGTTGTACGGAGGCCGGATCACGGCCGCAATCCCGCGCCGCCGCGGCGATGCGCTGCAAAACAGTGTTGATGTGGGTGGCTATGTCGGGCATATACTAGGCGCTCCGGGTCGGCTGTGCC